>JAQTWR010000399.1 GCA_028689195.1 Anaerolineales bacterium
AGTTCAAAGACCCCCAGTATGTTTCGCCGACGCTGCTGGCCAAGATGGTCACTGCCGGCTGGCTGGGGCGCAAGACCGGCAAAGGCTTCTACGACTATAAGTAGATAAGACGATTGATGTCATTGCGAGGAGCGGAGCGATGAAGCAATCACCTTGCCAATATGGAGATTGCTTCGGGTGAAGCGCGCCCCCTCGCAATGACGGGGGACTTTTTATTGCTTTGTGTGAATCGCGTATGGATCGAACGCGTCGCGCAATCCGTCGCCGATGTAGTTGATGGTCATCACGGTGATGAAGATCATTGCGCCGGGGAAAAATCCCACCCACGGCGCGCGGAAGACTTGATTCTGCGCGGTGGCGAGGATGCTTCCCCATGTGGGCGTGGGCGGCTGCACGCCAAACCCTAAATAACTCAACCCCGATTCTGTGATGATGGCGGACGCCATTTGCAAAGTGCCGCTGACCAAAATGGGACCGATGCAGTTGGGCAGGATGTGCATGAAGATAATCCGCGCATGGCTGCCGCCGAGGGCGCGCGTGGCGTTGACGAATTCTCTCTCGCGCAGCACGAGGAACAATCCGCGCACGAGTCTCGCGGGCCACATCCACGAAAGCGCGGCGATGATGATGATGACGACGAGGACGCTGTTCTTGAGCCACGGAACATTCTGCTCGCGCAGGAAAGCGCCGAGCAAAATCAGGACAAAAATCGTGGGGAAGGTGAGAAACGCGTCGGTGATTCGCATCAGCGCAGAATCAATCCATCCGCCGAAGTATCCCGATAACGCGCCGACCACTACGCCCATCGTGATGGATAGGAAAGTCGAAATTAATCCAACCGTCAGCGAGACGCGGCTGCCGTAGAGAATGCGCGAGAAGAGGTCGCGTCCCAATTCGTCCGTTCCGAACCAGTGCGCGGCATTTGGGGTCGCAAAACTGTTCGACGGAGTTTGATCGGTCGGGCTGTACGGGCTGAGCGGCGCGAAGATTGCCGCAAGCACGAGGATAAATAACACGCCGACGGCGGCGCCCGCCAGCCGATGTTTGAAGAAGCGGCGCAGGATGACGCGCGTCATGCTTTGTTCGGCGGTCTTATTCATATTTTACCTGCGGATTGAGCCAGCCGTACGCAAGGTCGGCGAGGATGTTGCAAAAGATGATTAACACGGCGGTAATCATCACCACCGCCAGCAGCACGGGATAATCGCGCCCTTTTGCCGCGTCCCAAAACAGGCGACCCATGCCGGGCCACGAGAAGATGGTTTCGACAAACAGCCCGCCCGCAAAGAGACTCGGCAGGTCGAGCGCGATGATGGTGATGAGGGGAAGGATCGCGTTTTGCAGCGCGTGCTTGTAGATGACCTTGCGTTCGTTCAAGCCCTTTGCGCGCGCGGTGCGGACGTAATCTTCGTGCATCACGTCCAGCATGGTGGAGCGCAGGAAGCGCGAATACCACGCAATCCATCCAAGACTAAGCGCGGCGACGGGTAAAACTAAATGCCAGAGCATGTCGAGAAGGTCGCCGCTCTTTCCTTGCGAGTTTAGCCCGCCGACGGGAAACAGCGGCGCGCCGGTGAATGGGTTTTTGAGCGTGACGTAAAAGACGACGATCAAGCCAAGTCCCAGCCAGTAGACGGGGATGGATTGCCCGATGAAGGTGACGGTGGTCATCGCGTAATCGAAAAACGAATAGGGCTTGCGCGCCGAATAGATTCCAATGGGAATGGCGACGAGCAGCGTTACGAGGAAGGAAATGCCCACGAGGGTCAGCGTATTGGGGATGCGCTCGGCGATCATCTCTGAAACGGGGCGATGGAACTTGATGGATTCTCCCATATTGCCCGCGAACATATCGCGCAGCCAGCGTCCGTATTGAACGGGCAGCGGGTCGTTCAATCCTAGTTTTTTCTCCAACGCTTTGATCTGTTCCTGCGTGACGTTTGGATTGCGGCGCGCTGCGGTCAGCGGTCCGCCGGGCGCGGCGCGCACCATGAAGAACAGCATCACGCTGATGATGAATAGAATGGGTATGGCTTGTAATACTCGTCGAAGGGCGTATGTTTTCATGGGATACCGTATTTCGCGCTTATTAAAAGCGACATGAATGTCGCGTTACTTTACCTCATGGACAATCTTGCCGTCCACCATCGTCATTTCGGCTTTGACTTCGAGGATGGCTTCGAGCGGATGATTGAATAAATCGCGCGAGAACAAAACCAAATCGGCGAGATAGCCTTCTTTGATCTGTCCCTTTTCATTCTCTTTGAATTCGGCGTAGGCGGCTTCGCGGGTGTAGCCCAAAATCATTTCTTCCAACGTCAAGCGCTGGTCGGGATCAGTCTCCTGCCACTTTTCGCGGTTGAAAGCGACGTGCATATTGATGATGGGGTCAAATGGCGCGACGGTCCAATCGCTGCCGAGCGCCATCTTCGCGCCCGCGTTCTTTATATCGCGCCACGCAAAGGAAACCTTCCAACGGTCTGCGCCGACGCGATGGGGCCAGACGTCGCCTTCCTTCAAACTTAATGGCGCGTGGCTGGTTTGCATGGACGCGATCACGTCGAGTTGTTTGAAGCGCGGCATATCGTCAGGATGTATCACTTCGATATGTTCGACGCGGTGGCGGCTGTCGCGCTTGCCGTTGATCTTTTGCACGGCTTCGTATCCGTCTAATACGCGGCGCACCGCGCCGTCTCCGCAGCAGTGGACGAAGATTTGCAAGCCGAGTTTATCGCACGCGGCAGCCATGCGCGTAAAGCGTTCGGCAGAGTGGATGCCTTCCACCTTCGTATTGGGTACGTCGGCGTAGGGCGCAAGGTTGAGCGCGGTGTAGGATTCCCAAACGCC
>JAQTWR010000057.1 GCA_028689195.1 Anaerolineales bacterium
AATCTATAGCGACATAACTCCCCTGAAAAAAACGACCGAGAAATTCGCCTTCATCGGCGGGATACCAGAGCGTTTTGTAATCATAAATTGCGGTCACATCCCAGCCGAATTTATTCTTCAAAAAGCAAGCCGAGACGACCGAATCCAAATCGTTGCCGATCACCATGCCCCGCGCAGAATCGGGGCTGGCAAACGGAGCGAAGGATTCAATCATTCGAAAGCGGTCTGCCGTGTGCGTATTCCGCAAGAGCGCCAAAACGAAAACCCTCTTCTATTTACGGCACAGCCGTCGGCGTCGCCTCCAAAAACGGCGTAGGCGTGAATGTGAACGCAGGCAGCGGCGTAGGCGTAAAAGTAAACGTAGGCGTTGGAGCGACGTCCGCCGCGCTTTCGGGCAAGCCCATCATCATCAACTGCCAGGCAATATCCACATCGCCGACGGCAATCACGGGGAAGGCGGGCAAATTTCCGAGCGCGAGATCGAGCCGCGCCAGTATCTGATCCAGCGCGGGGATTTGATAGGCGGGCGCGTCCGCTCGCAGCGCGAAGAGAATCTCCCGCGCAGATTTCGTATCCTGTTCTGCGAACCCGAAGTTGCTTTGCGAAAGATACAGGCGCGCGCGCGAAAGCGTTTCAATGGCGCGGGTGAACATAATCTCGCGCTTCAACGCGACCATCACGCTGCTGTTTTGCGCGGTCGTTTCCTTTTCAAGCGCGGCTTGCATGGCTTCGAGTTTGGCAATGCTGGCGGTCTGCGTCTCGATTGTTTTTTCAATCGCGTCGAGCTGCGACCGCAAATCGGCAACCTGCGTTTCAAGGCTGCGAATATTCGCGGTGTTTTTCTCCACAGGCACGATCAGTTTTTCATTAAGAAAGGGCAGTCCAAAATAAAGCGCCGCGCCGATGGCGGCGATAAAAGCCAGCGTAGCGATCAACCTTAACAAAGCGCGCAGAAAAACGACGAACGCTTTTCCAAGACGCGAGAGGAAGGACGACTTTTCTTCGGGGTTGGATTCTTCTTTCGGCGCGGGCTGCCTCGCTTCGATGGCGGCGGGCGGCGCGTCTTCTTCCACCGCGACAATGGCGCTCTCCGCGTTGAATTCTCCCGCCTCAAAAGCGGACTGAATCCGCGCGAGAAGATTCTTCCCCATGCCGCGCACCTTCAAACAATCATCCGCCGCGCCGAAAGGTCGCGCCTCGATGAGAGATTCCGCAAGCGGGCGCGTAACGCCCGAAACGCGGGTCAACACATCAAATTCTGCCGTATTCAAAAAGTCAAGAAAATCGCTCATGGCGCTGCCTCCGTTTTCGGAGAGCGTCTAACTTTGTGGGCTAAACACAAAGTCACGAAGACTCGAAGACGCAAAGAAACCTTTGAGGCTTGGCGTCTTTGCGCCTTCGCGTTAAAAAAAGCCCATCCTTTTAGACACTCCTCGTTTTCGTTATTGTATCATTCAAGCAAAATACTTTGCTATAATCCATTTTATGATTTATTTCGATTATGCCGCGACCACGCCCCTAGACGACCGCGTGTTAAACGCAATGCTTCCCTACTTCCGCGAAACGTTTGGCAACCCGTCCTCCGTTCATCGTTACGGACAAAAAGCCGAAACCGCGATTGAAGAAGCGCGCGAGACCGTCGCTTCAATATTGCACTGCCGCGCCGATGAAATCATCTTCACTTCATGCGGATCAGAATCAGATAATCTCGCGCTGCGCGGCGCCGCCCTGACGCGCAGAAACGCAACAGGCGCGAAGCGGATTCTCGCCTCAAGAACCGAACATCACGCCGTCGGCAAAACCGCGATTCAACTCGAAAGAGAATACGGCTTCGCGCTCGAATGGCTCGGCGTGGACGAATACGGAACGGTCGCGCCCAACGCGTTGCTCAAATCTATTAATGCAGAAACCGCGCTGGCGTCCGTCATGTACGCGAACAATGAAATCGGCACAATCAACCCAATCGCCCAACTTGCAAAAATTGCGAAGGCAAACAATATTATTTTCCATACCGACGCGGTGCAAGCCGCCGCGTATCTGGACGTGAACGTCGAAACCCTCGGCGTAGATTTGATGTCGCTGGGCGGGCATAAATTTTATGGACCAAAAGGCGTGGGCGCGCTGTACGTCCGCAAGGGAACGGAACTTATCCCGCACAATACGGGCGGCGGGCAGGAATACGGTCTGCGCGCAGGGACTCAAAACGTGCCGTACATCGTCGGCTTTGCCGAAGCGCTGCGCCTCGCCGCCGAAGAACGCGGGCAAAGAATCGCGCAAGTCCAACCGCTGCGCGACCAAATCATCGGGCGCGTGCTGGAAGAAATTCCCGATTCTAAATTAACGGGTCATCCTGAAAATCGTTTGCCCAATCACGCGTCTTTTGTCTTCAAAGACGCGGACGGCAATCTCTTATTGCAAATGTTAGACGCGGCGGGCTTCGCCTGCTCGTCAGGCTCGGCTTGCAAAACAGGCAACCCCGAACCCAGCGAAGTCGTCGCCGAATTGGGCTTTGAAAGAAATTGGGCGTTAGGCTCGCTTCGCATCACCCTCGGCGTTGATTCGACCCCAGAGCAAATTGATTCATTCCTCAAAACTTTACCCGTATTAATTGATAAAGCGCGAAAACTGCGCAACTAATTTCTATTCATCCGTTCTCTATTTATCCGCATTGAAAACAAAAATCATCACCCTCGAATCTCACGACGATCTCATCTCTGTCCGCGATAAATTATCGTGGGCGAAGACTCCGCGCATTTTATTGATTGTTCCTAAATATGAAAAAATTTCCCTGCGCGTCCTGGATTTGAAGGTGTTGCAGCGTCACGCCGATTCGCTTGGCGCGCAGTTGGGATTGGTAACGCGGCGCATGAAAATCAGGCGCGACGCGGAATCGCTTGGGATTCCCGTCTTCAAATCCACGACGATGGCGCAGCGCAAAGACTGGGGGCAGTCCGCGCCGCGCAAGCAATTCATCCCACCGGCGCCGCGCCGCGACTTGCGCGAGTTGCGCGACGCCGCGCGCCAGAAAGAATCCGCGTGGCGAACCTCCCTAATGGGAAGAATCGTCGCGTTCACTTTTGGGGTCGCGGCGGTATTGGCGATTGCGATTCTATTCGCGCCGCGCGCGCGCGTGACGGTATATCCCGAAACGCTGAATCAATCGGCGGTGATTCCCATCCGCGCAAGCGAGACGAACGCGGCGGTATCCATCACGGGCGAAATCCCCGCGCGGAAATTATCGGCAAATGTTGGCGCGAAACAAACCCTTGCGATTACGACGAAAATCTCGATACCCAAATCGAAGGCGCAGGGAATTGCGCGGTTTACAAATTTGAGTCGGGGCGAAATCAACATTCCGGCGGGAACGCTCGTCGCAACGGCGGACGAACCGCGCGCGCGGTTTATCACGCTGCACGATACGCTTTTGGGCGCGGGAAATAAATTTGTAGACGTTCCGATTGAATCCTACGAAGCGGGCGCGAACGGAAATGTCGAAGCGGGCGCAATCACAACGGTCGAGGGGCTGCTTGGGCTTTCGCTGACGGCGACCAACCCCAACCCCATCAGCGGCGGAGCGGATGTGCAGAAAATCGGCGCGGATGATCGCGACCGCGCGCGGCTGCGCGAATCCGCGCTGGAGACCCTGCGCCGCGACGCGGAAACAAAAATGCGCGCGCAGATTAAGTCGAATGATATTTTATTGATGGATACGCTGGAAGTTGCGAATATCGCGGAAGAGACTTTTACGCCCGACGCGGGCCAACCCGGCGCGTCGTTGACGTTAACCATGCAGGCTGAATTTTCAGCGCGATATATTTCAGCCGCAGATTTGAATCAACTCGCGCGCGCCGCGCTCAGCTCGTCAACGCCGATTGGTTTTACCGCGCAAGACGAGGCGACGTTCAAAATGCGCGGCAGCCCCAAAACGGATTCAACAGGCGCGACGCATTTCGAGATCGAAGCGGCGCGCAAACTGGTCAAGCAAGCGAATGTCATGCAGGTTTTCTCCATCGCGCGCGGACGCGAACCCGCAGCGGCGAAAGTCGAATTGACGAAAAATCTATCGCTGCGCCAGCCGCCCGAAATTGCGCTCTCGCCTTCGTGGTGGAAGTGGATGCCGTTAATTCCGTTTAATATTTCGGTGGAAGTAAAGTAACTCACCTTACGCAATGTCGTTCTGATCGAAGCGACCCTAGCGCCGCCCGCTAGGGCAGGTGAGAACCTCTCCGATTATCTCAGAGACCCTTCGCTCCGCTACTAAAGAACAAGGAATTTCAAAACCGTTTTTGCCACGGATTTCACTAATTTGCGCGAATTTTTAAATCTATCCGTGATAATCCGCGTAATTCGTGGCTGAATCTTTTGTTCCCTTCGCTTTGAACCGCGTTTTTTGCGCGGTGGTTTTACTCAGGGCGACATGTTCAAAGCGCGTAAGGTGAGTAAAGTAATTTTATATCCCGTTCCCAAATGGGTCGCGCTCGTCTACAAGAATTACGCCCTCCGCCATCACATACGCTTCGCCGGTAATCGTGGGGATAATTTCGCCGCCGACCGATTGAACGCTGCCTTCAAAGACGCTGCCGACGACGCTTTGCTGTTTCCAAATTTGATTTTCTTTTAACTTTCCATCGGCATATAAACAGGCGAGTTTTGCGCTCGTGCCTGTTCCGCATGGAGAGCGGTCATACGCCTTGCCGGGACACAGCACAAAACTTTTGCTGTCGGCTTCGGGCGTGGACGCAAACAATTCGATGTGGTCAACTTCCGCGCCGTTCGCGCCGGTGATTCTGTTTGCGGTCAATTGCTCGCGCACGCGCCACGAGAAATCCGTCAGCGCTTCGAGGTTTTGCATGTTGACTTCCAGTCCGTGATCGTGGACGAGGAAGAACCAGTTGCCGCCCCAAGCCACGTCGCCATGAATGGGCTTGCCGTCTACTTCGATGGAGATGTGAGTCAGATGACGATAGGCGGGGACGTTGCGGACGGAGACGCGGTTTGGATATTCTGACCTCACCCCTAGCCCCTCTCCTGAAAGGAGAGGGAAATGCAGGGTCGCCTCCACAACCCCAACGGGAGTCTCTACCCGAATTATGCCCGGTTGGACTTTTCCCAAATACGCCAGCGACGCGATGAGACCGATTGTGCCATGTCCGCACATGCCGAGGTAGCCGACGTTGTTGAAGAAGATGACTCCGAATTGACAAGTCGGGTCGGCGGGTTCGACGAGATATGCGCCGACGAGGACGTCTGATCCGCGCGGTTCGTTCAAGACCGTTTTGCGGAAGTCGTCGTGATCCGCTTTGAGGGTGGATAACTTTTGGGCAACAGAACCAGTTCCGAGGTCGAAGGGCAGCGCGACGATGAGTCGCGTTGGTTCGCCTCCGGTGTGGGAATCTAAAAATGGGATTCGTTTCATGGGAAAAGGATGAAGGATGAATTATGAAGGATGAAAAGCGCTACTGGATATTCGAGGTTTGATTATCCAGTAGCGTCTATAACGCCTTGAAGATTCTTTCAAACTCGGCGCGGTCTTCGTCGGTGAGCGGCAGCAGCGGCAGACGCGGATTGCCGACGGGGATGCCGAGTAACTCGCAACCGACTTTGACTTTTTGCAGGTAACTTCCGCTTTCTACGCTGCGGAGGAGCGGCATGAGTTTTTCCATATTGTTGCGGGCAGAGACAAAATCGCCTGATAACGCCGCTTCGAGAACGCGATGATGTTGGAGGGGAGCGCAAGACGCGGCGCCGCCGATCCACGCGGTTGTTCCCCACAAGAAGTAATCGAGCGCCTGATCGTCGCTGCCGCAGATGATTTGATAGCGGTCGCCGTAACGCGCTTTCATCGCATACACGCGAGACATGTCGCTGGAGGCTTCTTTGATGCCAATGACGTGATCGTATTTTGTCAGACCATCCATCACGTCAAAGCCGACTTCGGTCCCTGCGCGCCACGGAAAGTTGTAGAGGACGATGGGAATTTTGACGGCTTGCGCGACGGCTTCATAATGCGCGAGGAGTTCGCGCTGAGTAGGACGCGAATACGGCGGGACGGCGACCATCAGCGCGTCGTAGCCCATGCCCTCGGCGAGTTGGGAATAACGGATCACGTCGCGCGTGGCTCCGCTGTTCGTGCCGGCAACGAGCGTGACGCGCCCGTCCACTTTCTCTTTGACGAATTTGAAAATGTCCAGCCGTTCCTGCTCGCTAAAGGCGTAGACCTCGCCCGTCGTGCCGCCGGGGACAAGTCCCGCGATTTTGTTTTGAATCAAATATTCGATGAGTTGTTCGAGGATGGGGTAGTTGACGCTTTCGTCCGCGTTGAAGGGGGTGACGATGGGGGCGTAGATTCCTTTGAGGTGCATATTCAGTTCTCCAGTGTCAAGTAATTCAGTGTCAGGTGATACATCGCGCTTTGCGGGGTCAAGATTCTCTCCGCAAGTCAGGCGCGGCGCAGTTGCAGAGAGAGCGGGTCATAAAGAATGAAGGATGAAGTTACAAGAGGTTTTCGAGTTTTGGAATTAAAGGCGGCAAGTCGTTTTGAATGGTATCCCAAAGCATTTTTGCGTCAATCGAAAAATACACATGCACAACACGGTTTCGCATGGCGCGCATGAGACTCCATGGAATATCCAAATTGGCTTCTTCAAATTCTTCGGGAATATGGTTTGCCGACTCGCCAATAATGATGAAATTCATTTCCACCGCTCGAATGGTGCGATCATCCCCGCAGAATGTTTCATAATCCATTGTGCGGGTGAATTTTTGAATTTCGGCAATCGCAGAAAGAATATCGCGAATTCTTTGTTGCAACTCTCTAGTTGACACGGATCAATTCCCCCATGACGCGCTCGCGGATGTTTGGCTTTAGACTTTCGGGCGTTCCAAGATCAACGGGGCAGCCAAGTAATTTTTCAAGATAATCTTGCAAGGCGAATAAGCCAAAATACCCAACGGGACGATTGAACTCGACGAGTAAATCTACGTCGCTTTTTGGCGTCGCTTCATCTCTCGCGACAGAACCAAATAACAACAAAGTTTTTACGCCGAATCGATCCGTCAACTCAGCGTTTTTTTGCTTCAAGCGTTGAAGTACCTCGGTTTGTTTCATGTTGAATATTATACGTCAATCCCGCGGGAGATTCTCTCTGCAAGTCAGGCGGCAGGACGTTATTGGGCGAGCAAGGGCGCAATCACCACGCGGAATCCGCGATTGTGAATCAGGCTGAGGAAAATATGATCGCCGCGGCAAGCGCTGCGCTGGTCGCGCACATAGTCAATAAAAGAGCCGCCGCGCAGCGCCCGCGCGCCCGCGGTCTTTTCGTTTTCCCTGCCGTCGTCGGCGCGGTACGGATAGTTCTTCTTCAAACTGTGCGTCCACTCCCAAAGATTCCCCGCCATATCCGCGCAGCCGTAGGGAGAATCTCCGCGCGGAGAATACGCGCCGACGGGGGTCGTATCGCCATATTCGCTTTCGCTCGAATTGCATTTATTCTTATCGAATTGATTTCCCCAGGGATATTCGTACCCCGTAACGCCGCGCGCGGCTTTTTCCCATTCGGCTTCGGTGGGCAAACGCAAAACCAGACCCGCGGGCAACTCGGCTTTGAACGCGCCATTCAACCATTCGCAGTACGCCATCGCGTCGTTCCACGAAACATAACGAACGGGATGATTCTTCTTATTTTGCCAATCGCTTATGGGATGTTCCCCTCCAACGGCTTCGACGTAAAAATGATATTGCTCGTTCGTCACGAGAAAACGCGCCGTCCAATAATCATAGGGAATATCCACCGTATGCTGCGGCATTTCGTCGCGGTAGGCAAGTTTGTTGTCTTCCTTATTTCCCATCAAAAATTTTCCCGCAGGCACGCGCAGAAAATCCATGCCATTGGAAAGGGTCTGCGTAGCGGGAATCGAAACGGGCTGACGCGGTTCGGAAAAAACAAACTGCGCGGACTTTAACGCTTCGCGCGCCGTATTTTCTCGAACCGCCTTCGGCGCGGAAGAATCGGTCTCGTCGAGATTCGCCGCGTCTGCGAATCTCCTCAAACTGACCAGCAGTCTTTCAAACGCGCGCTCGCGCTGTCCCTCGAAATAATCCGCGTACTGCCAACGCGATAAACGCTTGGGGATTTCGCACTCTTCCAAGCGGATGGGAATGACGAACAAAGCGCCTTCGGGTTTGTAATCGGCATAATCCAGCGCAATGCGAATTTCGCGTTGGACGTATCCGGGGGCAAAGCCGTCTTTCGTGACCGAGTTTCCAGAAAGGCAAACGAAGATAATATCGGCGGCTTCTACGGCTTTTTCGATTTCCAAATTCCAATCCTGCCCGGGATACAATTCTTCTTCGTCCAGCCAGGGGTCAATCCACATTTCGGCGCGCAAACTTTGATACAACTCGCGCACGGCGGGCTTATCGTTTGAAGAGTGACAGATGAAAACGCGAAGGGGTCGGGGCATAGGAATAAACTCCGACGAATTATAACTGTGAAAAAGCGGATTCGAGGACGCGCGGACGCGCAAGGAGTGTCTAAAAGGATGGGCTTTCTTTAACGCGAAGGCGCAAAGACGCCAAGCCTCAAAGGTTTCTTTGCGTCTTCGAGTCTTCGTGACTTTGTGTTTAGCCCACAAAGTTAGACACTCTCGACGCGCCTGAATTTCTCACGCGAGTTTAATGCGCGCGCCGTAACTTATCCGCGCCGGTTCCGACTTGTAAATTAATCGCAAAAGAAATTCCATTTTCGCAGCGTCTATCTTAACAGGGCGCTAAAACCCGAGTATCAGAACAAGTTTTATTTCTAAAGAGGCGACATGAATCAAAAATCTCATCACATAGCGGTCATTGGCGCGGGTCCCGCGGGACTCTTTGGCGCGCGCGAATTAGCAAATCAAGGCGTAAAAGTAACGCTCTTCAATCGCGACATCAAACCCGGCGGACTAGCCGAATACGGCATCTATCCCGAAAAGCACGCAATGAAAGAAGGCTTGCGAAAACAATTTCGCGGCGCGCTCGAAAACCCCAACCTTGAATATTACGGCAACATCGTCATCGGCGACAACGGCGACATCACGCTCGAAGAACTGCGCGGCATGGGCTTCAGCGCAATCCTCGTCAGCGCGGGCGCGCAAGGCAAAAAATGGCTCGGCTTGCCCGGCGAAGACCTCGAAGGCGCGCATCACGACAAAGAAGTCGTGTACGCTTACAACAAACTTCCGCCCTTCAGTCAGAAAAATTTTCGCTTTGGAAAACGCTGCGCGGTCATCGGCGCGGGCAACGTCATGGTAGACGTTGCGCGTCATCTCATCAACGTTCAAAAAGCGGATGAAGTCATCGCGGTCGTGCGGCGCGGTCCAGGCGAAGTCAACTTCACGAAAGAAGAAATGAAGCATCTCATCGGATATTTGGATATGCGCGAATTTGACTCTGAATTGGAGCGGGTTCTGCCCGCGCTTAACGCGATTGGACAAGACCCCGAAATGGGTCGCCAGAAAATAATGGAATCTATGTCCAAAGCGGATCCGAAAACATCCGACGCGAAATTCCGCTTTGAGTTTCTCAGCTCGCCCGCCGGAATGATCGGCGAGAACGGCGTACTGACCCAATTGGAATTGGAAGACAATATCCTCGTCGAAAAAGACGGCGCGATCAAGGCAAAAGGCACGGGCGCAAAACGCAGGATTGACGTAGACTCGGTCATCTTTGCCATTGGCGATAAAGTGGATGAATCTTTCGGCTTGCCGACGGATGGAAACGAATTTATCAAAAACAAAGAGCCGCGCTTTCCTGTGGACGGCGTCTCGTATGAATCAATGGTCGAAGGCGTGTTCGTCGGCGGCTGGTCGCGCAAAGCCAGCGAGGGCTTGGTCGGTTACGCGCGCAAAGACGGGACAAACGCCTCCAAAGCGTTATGGGAATATTTGCAAACCAAGCAGCCCGCGTCGGTAAATCTCGACAATCTCGCCGCAAAGATGAACGGTTTGAATAAACCTATCGTCACCAAAGAAGACGTGAAACGGCTTGAAGCGATTGAAGCCGAAGAAGCCCAAAAACGCGGTCTTGAAGAATTCAAATTTGCGAGCAATGAAGAAATGCTGCAGGTCATCGGATTGATCGAGACGGCGTAAACTATTTTTCTTTTCCCCATCAACAGCCTCGACGCAAATGTCGGGGCTGTTTTTTTGTTATGCTGGCGACGCGGGAATTTAGTTTAGGGGCGTAAAATTCAAGTCAGAAGGCATGGGAATTTAGTTTATGGGCATTGAATTCAAATCAGAAGGCATGGGAATTTAGTTCAGGAGCGTCGAATTCAAGTCAGAAGGCATGGGAATTTAGTTTAGGAGTGTCGAATTCAAGTCAGAAAGCGTGAAATCATATATTCTTCCGCCTTGCGTCTTCTCCTTTCTGCAAATCGTGGACGTCGCATCTACTTCGATGACCAGTCCACTTTCCCTTTTGAAAGGGCGGGGGATAGGTCGCAACTCGCCTCAGCCTGCAACTAGATTCCTCCCCCACCCTATCTTCCATCTGAATTTTGAATATCCTTTTTCTCATTTTTTCTCTTTTCCCCATTCATTTGGATTTACGGAAATTCGCTTACCGTCTAACGTAAACTTGTTGTATCATATATCCAGCTTTATAGTTTCCTACTTTAATAGATTACAGTGTAAAATTTGATGAGATAGCGCTTATAAAAGACTGAAAAATCATTTCAAGGGAATAAAAATGGCAGCAACATATAGATTTTCATGGCTTCACTTCACAGATTTACATGTAGGAATGACAGGATCACCATATTTGTATCCAAATGTTGAAGAGATACTTTTTGATGACCTATCTAAACAGCACAAGAAATCTGGTCCATGGGATGCCATTTTCTTTACTGGGGATTTAGTTCAAAAGGGATCAGAGGAAGAGTTCAAAGAATTCGATCGCAAGTTAAAACGGCTGTTAGATCATATTAAGAGTCTGGGAAGCGATCCGGTATTTCTCGCTGTGCCGGGCAACCACGATCTCGTTCGCCCAAACCCAGATGGCGCGCTTGTAACGGCCTTATCCTCTTGGGAAGTCAATCCCAGAATTCGAGACATTTTTTGGGCAAAGAAAGATTCGGAGTACCGACAAGGCGTAGACTCTGCATTTTCCAATTGGACAAAATGGGCGCAACACGGTATGAGCGACAAACGCATCAAGAATTATCAGCAGGGCGCATTGCCGGGCGATTTTTCAGCCACGATCGAAACGAGCGGAATTTCCATAGGCGTTCTCGGCTTGAATACCGCGGCGCTACAACTTGCCGATAGCGATTATCGCGGGAAATTGAGTTTGCACCCATCGCAGATAGAGCCCCTATTCCCAAGCACTGGGCTGCCAACTTGGGCAAGGGCGCATCATGCCTGCTTCCTGCTTACGCATCACCCCGCTGAATGGCTGGATAATGATGGAAAAAATACTCTTCG
>JAQTWR010000400.1 GCA_028689195.1 Anaerolineales bacterium
CCTTGCGGGAAAAGCCAACCTGATCGCGAATGGGCGCGGATACATCCACACCGTAAAGCAAGCGCTTCCGCGTCCCTCGGTCATTCGATTGGAAATGCAAGTTCATAAGCCGCGACCGCGCGTTAAGTTGACGCGCCGCGAAATATTCAGGCGCGATAATTATACCTGTCAGTATTGCGGCAGGCGCGACGTCACGCTGACCGTTGACCATGTGCTGCCCCGTCATTTAGGCGGACAGCAAATTTGGACGAATTTAGTCGCGGCGTGTTCGGCATGTAATCATCACAAGGGCGGACGAAGGATAGAGGAAGTTCACATGCGCCTGCTGCATATTCCCAAAGAACCGCCCGCAAATGCAAAGTACATCTTTGGGCGGCACGTCTCGGAAAACGCGGAGTGGGAACCTTATATTTCGGGGTGGTGATTACTTCATCGCGTTCATCAAAAGCGCGGGCGTGATGTACGCCTCGATCACCGCCGCCAAAGCCAGCAAGGGAAGAACGATCCCGACAAATATTTTCGCCCAATCGGCGAGCAATTCAAGGATGACTTCGCCAAGCGATTTTCCCGTTTGCGGGGTGACAATGGCGACGCCGAAGTAAAGCATTGCGGCGCTGCCGAGCATAAGCGCGGGGATTTCAAAAATCCCATGCGGCAGAACGCCCGCGACAAAGAGCGGCAAGGGTTGAATGCCCAGCAGTTGCAATAAGGCAAACAGTCCGCCGATCAAGCCGATATTGAGCATATAGAATAAAACGCCAAGCACGCTGAAAGAAACCAAGCCCCCCAAAAAGATGGAGAGTACCGCGCGGGCGTTATTCAGAAAGAGGAAGGGCGCGGTAATTTGTCCGCGTAAATTTGCGAGATTAGGCATTTTGCTGATGCGCCCTTCGAGTTTTACAAGTTCGTCAGGAGACGCTTTGGCAATCGTTTGCGACACATTTTGTATCACCCAGTCATAACCGAGCCATACGCTTACGCCCGCGATCAAAACGACGGCAATCACCGCAGGGAGAATTCGCCGCAGCGAACCTTGAAAGACGAAGCCGTACCATTCGCGCAGGGAGCGCGCGCCGCCGAGGAAATTCTTCCAAAACGTGCGCCAGACCCAACTGAGGTTGATCGTATCAATTTCGCGTCCGAGCAAATATTCGCGTTCAAAATGAGCGATGCCCATGCGAATCAACAACAGCGCGATAATCATCACGCCCGCAACGGCGAGCCAGAGTATTTGCTCGTTTCCCCAAAACAGCATCACCGCTTCGCCTTGCATTAAAACGGCGACGGGAATCACGATAAACGACGCGAGCAAATTCGCGGCTTTGACGGACGTGGACTGCACGGAAATCACAATCGCGGCGCTGACCATTAAGAAGGCGTGCGCCGTCGTCAGTAGCATCAACTGGAACATAATCGTAAAAGGCGGGATGGTCAGTTTTTCCTGCCGCGTAATCAACACAAGGTAGAACGCGATGGAAAGATAGCTCGCGACCAATGGCGTAACCACGCCCACCAAGAGTTTTCCAAAATAGAGCTGCCAATCGTCGAACGGCGCGCTTAACATCGGCTCGATGGTGCCGCGCTCTTTTTCTCCGACGAACGATTCAAGCGCGACGACCAGCGAGATGGTGATCGGAAAAAATCCGATGATCATAATAGAGAACGGCACGAGGCGTTCGAGAATCAAATTCGCGCTGTATTTGTTCAGAAAATCAACGGTCTGTTTGGCGAACTCGTTCATCAAAATTGGGAAACAAAAAACGAGGATCAGCATTGGAGCCAATACGCGCCAATCGCGGAGTTGATCGCGCAGCTCGCGCCGCGCCACAAGCCAGACAAGTCTCAATTTATTAGTGGACATTTTCGTTTCCTCGCGCTTCCGACATCACCTTCAAGTAGACCTGCTCCAGCGTGCGCGGCTCCTCCTGAAACGCCATCACCGGCGCGGAAGATAACGCCTTCAATATCTGCGGATTTGACTCCTGCGGGCGCGGCGTGCGCAGCTTCAAGCGGGTCGCTGATTTGTCGAGAAGTTCCACGCCTTCAGGCAATTCCAATCCCGCTGCGTCCCACGCTTCTGAAAATTTAATTTCATATTCGGGCGCGCCGAGTTCCTTGCGTTTCAATTCTTCCAAAGTTCCCAGCGTCAAGATTTTTCCGCGATAGATGATGGCAATTTGATCCGCCAGCGCTTCGACCTCGGTGAGATTATGCGAGCAGATTACGATAGTGCGCCGCGAAGATTTCAACCGCGCAATCTCATCGCGCACCAGTCGCGCGGATTCGGGGTCCATTGCAGAAGTTGGCTCGTCGAGCAGCAGCACGCCCGGATCGTGAATCATCGCGCGCGCCAGCGCCAGTTTTTGACGCATCCCTTTCGAGTATTCGCCGATGCGGCGCTTGGCGGCTTCAGTCAATCCGAAATATTCCAGCAAATGATCGGCGCGTTGTTTTCGCGCAGACGGAGCAAGACCGTAAACCTGCCCGAAAAAATCAAGATATTCATGCGCGCTCATCCGCATATATAAACCGTGCTGTTCGGTCAACACGCCGACAGATGCGCGGACGTCATGTCCGTTTTTGACCACGTCATAGCCCGCCACGCGCGCCGAACCGCGCGTGGGTTCCAGCAGCGCGGTCAACATGCGGACGGTGGTGGTTTTGCCCGCGCCGTTTTGCCCTAGCAACGCCAAAATCTGCCCGGGCGCGACCGAAAGGTTAACGCCGTCCACTGCCATAAAATCATGAAATTGTTTGCTCAGGTCGTTTGTTTCTATCATAGCAATTCCTTATTGAAGCGGCTTGATTGATACTCTCTCATCCCCAGCCCTTCTCCA
>JAQTWR010000058.1 GCA_028689195.1 Anaerolineales bacterium
CAAAAAATGGCGGAGGAAATGCTCGCAGACCTCGAAAAAGACACGGTGGATTTCGGTCCCAATTTCGACGACACCCTCGAAGAACCGCTCGTCCTGCCCGCGCGATTGCCCAACCTGTTATTGAACGGCTCGTCGGGCATCGCCGTAGGCATGGCGACGAATATTCCGCCGCATAATTTGCGCGAGCTGACCGGCGCAATCAACTACCTGATTGACAACTACGATACGATTGACGACGTCGACATTGACGACTTGATGAAGTTCGTGCAGGGACCCGACTTCCCCACAGGCGGGATGATCGTCGGGACGGAGGGAATCCACGCGGTGTACGGAACGGGGCGCGGACGAATCGTCATGCGCGCCATCGCCCACATCGAAGAGATGACAAAATCGGGGCGCTATCAAATCAATATCACCGAGATTCCCTATCAGGTCAATAAATCCACGTTGATCGAGCGCATCGCGGAATTGGTGCGCGACGATAAGATTGACCAAATCTCCGACTTGCGCGACGAATCAGATCAACGCGGTATGAGCATCATCATCGAGTTGAAGCGCGGCGCGCAGCCGAAGAAAGTCCTCAATCAACTTTATAAATATACGGCGCTGCAATCCACTTTTGGCGTGCAGATGCTTTCATTGGTGGACGGCGAGCCGCGCACGCTGACGTTGAAGCGCATGTTGCAGATTTTCATCGAGCATCGGCAGACGGTCATTACGCGCCGCTCGAAGTTCGATCTGGCAAAAGCGCAGGCGCGACAGCACATCCTCGACGGATATTTGATTGCGCTGAATAATATCGAAGCCGTCATCAAAACCATCCGCGAAGCCGAAGACGCCGACATTGCGAAAACCAATTTGATGAAGCGCTTCAAGTTGAGCGAGTTGCAGGCTCAGGCGATTTTGGATATGCAGTTGCGCCGCCTTGCCGCGCTCGAACGCTGGAAGATCGAAGAAGAACACAAGCAGGTGCAAGAGACCATTAATCATCTCGAAGATTTGCTCGCGCATCCCAGGAAAATCCTCGCGCTGATTCAATCCGACTTGAACGAGCTGACCGAGAAATTTGGCGACGACCGCCGCACGCAGATTTCAGCCGAAGCGAAGGAAGACATCCACGACGAAGACCTTGTTCAAGACGAGGCGGTGCTTATCAGCCTGACCGAGCGCGGATATATCAAGCGCGTGGCGGCGACGGCGTTCAAGTCGCAAAGCCGCGGCGGGCGCGGCGTAATGGGTCACACGACAAAAGACGAAGATGAAGTGGTGATGCTCATTCCTGCGCGCAGCCTGAACACCATGTTGTTTTTCTCCGACAAGGGCAAGGTCTATTCCGAAAAGGTGTATCAAATTCCGGACTCAGACCGCGCCACAAAAGGCATTCCGTTGGTCAATGTGTTGTCGCTCGACCCCAATGAAAAAGTCACCGCCGCGATGGCGGTGGGAGAATTTTCCTCCAGTCATTATTGTATGATGATGACTTCGCGCGGAAAGATCAAGCGCGTGGCGTTGGAAGAGTTCGCGTCGGTGCGCCCGTCAGGCTTGATCGCCATGTCGCTGGAAGAGGGCGACCAACTCGGTTGGGTGCGCCAAACTTCGGGTAAGGATGAAATTATCATCGTCACCGAAAACGGGCAGGCGTTGAGATTCAACGAAAGCAAAGTCCGCTCGATGGGCAGACAAGCCGCGGGCGTTCAGGGGATTAAACTCAAGAAGGGCGACGCGGTGACAAGTATGGACGTGGTCGAAGAGAACGGCGCGCTGCTGGTCATCACAACGAAGGGCTTTGGCAAGCGCACTCCGCTGGAAGATTACGCGGCAAAGGGACGCGCCACCGGCGGCAACTTCACCATCAACCCGAAGGCGCTGAACGAGATTGGCAAGATCGCCGCCGCGCGCGTGGTGCAAAAAGCCGACGACCTGACGATTATGACGTCCAACGGCGTGACGCTGCGTTTGAAAGTGAAGGACGTAAAAGAATCCGGGCGCGCGACCAAAGGCGTGCATCTCATCAAGCCGAACGAAGGCGACGCTGTGGCGTCGGTGGCGAGAATTTCCGCCGAAGATTTGAAGAAGGTCGGCGCGGAAACGCTCGAAGGTCCAGAGCCTGAAGCGCAGCCAAAGTTGGTGTAGGAACTTCCTACTCACCAATCTCTAGCCAAAATCTACGCAAATCTACATTGCTTTTTGGGCGCTAGAACATAAAATATCAATCACCAGAGGCGAGGGCGTGGTAACGCCCTTGCCGCGTTTTTAATCGAAAGGTATTTTATGTCCAATCGTTCTGTCCGCTTTTCGCCCTCCGCATGGACGGAGAAACTCGTCCCCGTTATTTTGGCAGTCCTCGTGGCGCTGCTCATCGGTTCGCTGGTCGTCATCGGCTTGTCGCTGCTCGGCGTTACGCCGTCGGCTTAATCCACCTCCACAACAGGAATCCCATGACCTATATTCCCTACCTCTCCACCCTTGTCACTTTTGCGTTTACGGTCGCCGTTTACATCCGCTATAGCAGGCGCGGCGGAGCCCACCTTTTGCTGTGGGCAATCGGCTTGCTATTTTACGGACTCGGCACGTTGAGCGAAGTCATTCTCAGCATGACCTTCAACGCGCTTGTTCTCAAAATTTGGTATTTGACGGGCGCAATGCTGACCGCCGCATGGCTGGGCGCAGGCACCGTTCACTTACTCTTCCGCAAAGGGAACGCCGCGCGAACCGCAACCTGGATATTAGCCGCCGTTTCGGTACTCGCCTTTGTCCTCATTATGACCGCCCCAACGTTATCCGCAAGTTTCGATGTGACGCGCCCCGTCTCGGAGCAGTATAAAGACCTTCTCACCCGCAGCGGATTGACGATCTTCCTGACGATTATCCTCAACATCTATGGGACGATCACGCTCGTGGGCGGAGCGATTTATTCCGCGTTCCTGTTCTGGCGCAAGAGGATTCTCGCCAACCGCATGTTCGGCAACGTGTTGATTGCGGCGGGCGCGCTCTCCCCCGCTATGGGCGGAACGCTGCTCAAAGCGGGCTATACGGATATGCTATACGTCAGCGAATTCATCGGCGCAATTTTGATGTTTATCGGGTTCGTAATGGCAACTTCGGGGAAGTCGGAAACGGAATAGAAATTTTCTTTGCCGCAAGAATTTCATATAAAAAAACATCCCGAAAGATTCTTGAAATCTTTCGGGATGTTTTTCATAAAGGACGGTTTCTTCACTGCGCCGTCACTTCCGCAGCAGAATGATTCCATCGTTGGGCGGCAGCGTGACCTTGCTCACCGTCGCGCCGTCATTGACCGTTCGATCCTGCGCGCCGTCAATCTTCACAAACTTCCCCTCGAGCGAAACGACGACGGGTTGAGACGTGGCGTTTACCAAAACAATGCCATGTTCAAAATCGCGCCGCCAAACGTCGCCATTGCCCGCGCGGAGAGAGATATTCCCCAGCCAGACCGCGCCTGTAGTTTGCCCAACCCCAAAGGTTAAACTCGCTTTCTCGTCGCTCCCCTGCGACGTAGATGGCGCTTCAAACGTTTGCCAACCGGTCGTCAGATTGAAGTTGCCGTACGTCAACAGAGTTTTCCACGGGTCTTGGTCTTGCTGCACCCACGCGGAAATGGAACGGGGAGAATCGGCGCGTGCTGAAAATGTTAATGTGTAATCCATGCCCTGGGTCAACGCGACGGGGGCGTAAGAAAACGACGCGCGCCAGTCTTCGCCTTGCGCCTCAGAAATATCCAACCGCGCAGAAGCTCCCCCCGCTTGGGGACTATCCGCGTCTAAATGCGCGACGAAGTTATATCCGCCGTCCGACCAGATATTCCACGCGGAGAGCAACTCGACGGGGGATTCAATCAAGTTTGGCGCATTTAATTCTTCCGCCACTTGCCGCGCCGCGCCCAACGGATAGCCAAGATAGCCGCGCCCAGCCCCCGCGTTATCGTATTCGTCAAACCACATCAGGCACAGCGACCCGTGACCTTCGGTATTCATCTCGTAACTAAAGTAGCCGTCGTTGAGCAGCGCGGTGGCAAGACCAAAGCGCATTTTGCGATAGTTGGGCGTGAAGGATGAATCGTTGCAGCGGTTTGGATACCCGTCGGAGTCGCCCGCGTCGGGGCTGCTGTCGTCTTCGTAGGTTTCTATCCTCGTCAAATTCGGCTGGCGCGATTTTTCCATCCAGTCAAAATAACTGCCCGCGTCAGAAGGACCGAAAGTTTGCGCGCGCCACGAGCGAAAATTAGAGTCGTCGGGGAAGCCTTCAAAATTATTCCCATTGACCGCCGCATAATAGGGAATGCCCCAATTAAGAAAGATGATTTTTTCTTGTCCGACGGCGGCGCGTAATTGATCGAGATACGAGCGCAGTCCTTCGTTCCATGATTCGTCGAAGGCGGAGTAATCGCCGAGCAGTTGATTGGATTGGTCGGGGTCAATGCTGCGCGCGGTGGAGTGACCGATGAGCCAGGATTCATTCGCGTCAGAGCGGTCTACAAGGATTCCATCCCAGCGCGGGTCGGCAAGGGCTTGCGCGCCAATTCGGGCGTTGTAGTCCGCCCAGCGTTCCGCTCCAATGGCGGGGTCGGCGATACCTGTGGGAGAAAGCACACTGACATTAAGCGTCCACGAATGGGGCCAGAAGGAAATATGCGCGGCAATGCGAACGCCCGCCGCATGCGCCGAAGCGGGGCGGACGTATCCGCGTTCGACGACGAGCCTGCGATTGATCTTATCCACGCTTTCGATGTAGACGCTTTCGCCTTCGATGAGCGCGGAATCGCCCGCGACGAAAAGGTCAATCTCGCCTTCCGCGCCTTGCACAGTGACCGCCTCGACGGGCAGGACGGTCTGCGCGGAATCCACATCCTCGCTGAGCGTGGAGCCGACTTGCGTAAGATACCATTGATAAGGGATATTTTTCAGCGCGTCGTTTTCGTAGGGGGTATCGGGATTGAAGTCCAGTTCGCAGGCGTTGGTCGCGGTAAGCAGGCGAATATCGGGTTTCAGCGCGCGCAGCGGGTCAACGAAGTCGGACGCCCATTCGTCAAGAATCACCCAGTCGTAACGCGCGATTTTTTCGAGCGGTTGCTCATACGGATTGGGCCACCACATGCCCAGACGCGGAAAAGTCGGGCCCGACGAAAGGGTCGGCGCGGACGGGGCGGCGGGCGCGCAAGAGACGATAAGAAAAGCAATCAGAAAGGGGATTATTCTTTTCATATCTTTATTGTATTGCAAAACTGAAAATGCAGATATTTTGTTTTATGCCGACAGCCTAAAATCCCTCCGCCACATATTCGCCCCACACGCCGCGCAGCGTATTGCAAATCTCGCCGAGCGTGATGTCATGCTCCACACACTCGATAAAGAGCGGCATTAAATTCTCCGTGTCATTTGCGGCGGCTTTCAACTTGCCAAGCAACTCCGTCGTCCGTCGTCCGTCCCTCGTCGCGCGCAGCGCCATCAACTTCTCCCGCTGACCAATTTCAATCGCGGGGTCAACCTTCAAACGTTCCAGCGTGAGAACCTCGTCAACAACAAACTGATTGACTCCCACCACAATCCGTTCCTTCTTTTCGATCTCCTGCTGCGCGGCGTACGCGGCGTTCTGAATTTCGTTCTGCATAAATCCGCGTTCGATGGCTTGCAGCGCGCCGCCCATCTCGTCAATTCTTGCGATGTAATCCCGCGCTTGTTTTTCTATCTCGTCAGTCAGGTACTCGACCAGATACGAACCCGCCAGCGGATCAATCGAATCCGCGACGCCCGACTCGTGCGCGATGATTTGCTGCGTCCTCAAAGCGACGCGCACCGATTTTTCCGTCGGCAGCCAGAGCGCTTCGTCCATGCTGTTGGTGTGCAAACTTTGCGTCCCGCCCAACACAGCGGATAGCGCTTGCAGCGAAACGCGCACCACGTTATTTTCGGGCTGCTGCGCCGTGAGCGTGGAGCCAGCCGTTTGCGTATGGAATCTCAATTGCCACGACGATGGCTTCTGCGCTTTGAATCGTTCGCGCATGATTTTCGCCCACATGCGCCGCGCGGCGCGAAACTTGGCGACTTCTTCAAGCAAATTATTATGTGCGTTGAAGAAGAACGATAACTGCCCCGCGAAAGAATCAACATCCAAGCCAGCCTTCAACGCGGCTTCGACGTAGGCGATTCCATTCGCCAGCGTGAACGCGACTTCCTGCGCGGCGGTCGAACCCGCCTCGCGGATGTGATAACCAGAAATCGAGATCGTATTCCAATACGGGACTTCCTTCGCGCAAAACGAAAAAACGTCGGTGATGATTCGCATCGAAGGCGCGGGCGGGAAGATATACGTTCCGCGCGCGATGTATTCTTTGAGAATATCGTTTTGAATTGTGCCGCGCAGTTGACTCATATCCGCGCCTTGACGTTTCGCCACCGCGATATACATCGCCAGCAAAACGCCCGCAGGCGCGTTGATGGTCATGGACGTGGAAACTTTATCCAACGGAATTTGATCGAAGAGTTGCTGCATATCGCGGATGGAGGAAATCGAAACGCCCACTTTGCCCACCTCGCCCTGCGCGATGGGATCGTCCGCGTCGTAGCCAATTTGCGTGGGCAGATCGAACGCCACGCTCAATCCCGTTTGACCCTGCCCTAACAAATAGCGATAGCGTTTGTTGGATTCTTCGGCGGTGGAAAATCCCGCGTACTGGCGCATCGTCCAAAAGCGCGAGCGATACATGGTAGGCTGGACTCCGCGCGTGTAGGGATATTCGCCGGGGAAGCCGAGTTTCGCTTCGTAATCTTTCTCTTCCTCTTTAGGAATCGCCAAACGCGGAATCTCAATCCCCGCCGTGGTTTCAAATTTTTCCCTGCGCTCTTTGAATTTGCCCAAAGATTTCTTAAGTGTGGATTCTTTCCATTTATTGTATTGATCTTGAATGCTCATGTCGCGTTCCTTTTCATAAGAAAAATCCCCGCTCAAAAGCAGGGACTACACGCCTTCCAGTACGGCGGCAAGTTGCGCGAAGGATGTTTCCACCTGTTCGCCTGTTTTCGCGCTGGTGAAAAACCAGGGGGCGTTAATTCCCGCGGCAAAGGAAGCCACCTCATCCGCAGAAATTTCAAACTGATCGGTCAAGTCGTTTTTATTTGCGAGGACGACGAAACTTGAATTTGGCTCGATCTCTTTCATACGTTGGGCGTATTTTTGCAAAGTCAGGAGGGTGTCGCTGCGGGTTAAGTCGCAGACCAAAAGCGCGGCAGACGCGCCCTGCAAATAACTGGTATGTTTGCCGTTGAATTCTTCGCTGCCTGCCACATCCCAAATAATGAGGCTTACCTGTTTTTCAGGGGAAACTTCCACAACGCGGCGCGAAATTTTTACGCCAATAGTGCTAAGATATTCATCGCTAAAAATTCCTTCCACATAACGGCGTACCAGCGAGGTTTTTCCCACGCCAAAATCCCCAAGAATACAAACTTTTCTTTGAACAGATAAAGCGCTCATTTGATATACACCTTGCGAACTTGTTTTGTTTAGTATATTATAATGGCAAACTTTGAACATGAGCCCAGCCAAGAAAAAATCTTTGCCTGAAATTATATTGGAACAAGAGGGAATTGACTTTGCTTTGTTCGATGAAAACCTGAATCTTGAAATAAAAAGCGATAAGTTCGACGCGGGGACTCTGAAAAACGGAGCGCAGATTTCAGAAGTCGTTCCCGAGCTTGCCCAAATGGAAAATGCAATCCGCGCTTCTTTAAGTCAAGGGAACGAATTCCTCATTCAGCGTATCAACCGCCGTCAAAATGATAAAGACCTGTACATTGACCTGCGCCTGATTCCCTTTGAAGGCAAGGTCCTCGTGGTTGTGCGCGACGTATCCAGATACGGAATGTTGGAGCAAAGTATCATCCAGCAGCGCAACGAGACCATCCTGCTCAAAAGTCAAATTGAGAAATCATATAAGCGGTTGGAAGAGATTTCGGATTTGGATGATTTAACGAAGTTATTCAACCGCCGCGCCGCGCGCCAATTGTTTAATTACAAATTGCAGCAAGCCCAAGCCAATAGCCAGCCATTAAGCGTCCTGTTTATTGATATGGATAATTTCAAAACAATCAACGACTGCTACGGACATGAAAACGGGGACGTGGCGTTAAAATTTACAGCCAACATCCTGCGAACGTATATCCGCATCGAAGATACAGCCATACGCTGGGGAGGAGACGAGTTTGTGGTCATCTTAAGCGATTCGGCATACGAGGGCTCGCAGCGCGTTGCCAGCCTGTTGCTAGATATGTTCGACAAACACTCCGTCTACCTCTCGGACAATGAGAGTTTTCATATAAAAGCCAGCATTGGTATTTGCCAAGTCAGTCTCAATGCGCTCAAAACAGCGACCGCGCAGAGAATCATCCGCGCCGCAGACCGCGCGATGTATATTTCCAAAGAAAAAGGCGGAAAACAAGTCACATGCATCGAGTTGGAGGATGCGGAAGAATGACTGAAACCCCGCCGCAATTAATCGAATTTATTCTGAAGAGTCAGTCCATTCAATATGCATTGTTCGATAACAACGGTCTGCTTTTATATGCAAGCGGCGAATTGGGAATGTGGCTCTCAAAGGACGTTGTTGCGGGGCAAAGCCTGAGTCAATTGCTGCCCGAACTCAGCGGCATGACCGCCTCGATTCGATCTTCCATCCAGAGCGGCAAGAATGTAGAAATTAATCATGTCGCCCGCCCAAACTGGCACAAAGGAAGCGGGTACATGAGCCTGCAATTCCTGCCTTTTGAAGATAAAATTCTGCTGCTGGTCAAAGACACTTCCGCGCTGGGGAACGAAGAACAGCGCCTCATGCAGCGGCGCAATGAACTCGCCCTATTAAATGAACGACTGGAAAAAAAACAATCCCAGTTGTTAAACATCACAACCCGCTTCGTGCCAAAACAGGTATTTGAGGCGCTGATAAAAAACAGGAAAACGCCCACCATCACGGGAAGTCACCGCAACGCAACCATTGTATTTGCCGACCTGCGCGGATTTAGCCGCTGGTCGCAGGAACGCGAACCCGAAGACGTTTTTCGGGTGATCAATCAATTGCTTGGGCAGGCGGTTCAAATTGCGGCGGCGCAGAACGGCACGCTGGATAAGTTTCTGGGCGACGGGTTTATGGCGCTCTTCAACGCGCCGCATAACCAGCCCGATCATATCCAACGCGCGGTGCAGTTTGCAAAAGAAATCTGCCAACTAGAAAGCGACGGGCTGCGCTTCGGCGTCGGCGTTCACAGCGGAACGATCATCGCGGGCAATATCGGCGCGGATCAGGCGATGAACTACACCGCGCTGGGACATACCGTGAATCAGGCGAAGCGTCTCGAAGAATCCGCGCCGCCCGGCGAAGTGTTGATGACGGAGATCGTCGCGCAAAATATTCGCGATCTGTATCAAACCGAGTTTTACGATAATCTGAAATTGGATGGGCTAAAAGACCCTGTTACCGTTTACCGTTTGGCGTTCAAAAAAGATTGACGAAGTTCCAAACAGGCGAATTCCCCGCTTGTAATATATTCTTGAAAGAGGCAAGTATGACCACATCCACAATCAACGAGCTTGAAAAACTACGAAACATTCTCTATGGCGAACAAATGCAGGAAGTCCACGAGCGTCTCGCCGCGCTGGAAAATAACCTGAACGCGCTGAATGAACAGATCAACGGAAAGATCAACGCGCTTGATTCTGAAAATAAACAAATCGCCGCCGAGCAGCGTCAAAAATTAGAAGAGCAGGGACAAGGATTGGTGTCGCAAATCGAGAACCTTCGCAAGCAGGCGGAACACAACGCGCAGGAATCTAAAAAACGAGACGAAGCCTTGAAAAAAGAATTGCTCGACCTTGTCGCCAAATTGGAATCGGGCAAGGTCGCCCGCGCCGAACTCGGTCAGGCGTTGACTGAAATAGGAAAATCAATTCAACATGCAAAATGACCCGTCCGCTTCGGGCGAATTCGATCAACTGCGCGCCCTGTTGCTGACGCAGGAACGCGAACGCCTTGAAAGCATCGAACAAAAACTGAAAGAATTAAACCTGCGCGACGATCAATTGCGGGAAATTCTCGACGAGTTGAAACGCCGGCACGAAGATACCGAGGCGCTCATCACGCGCATCACGCCGTCCATGTCTGGCATGGTGCGGCACACCATCCGCGATTCGGGCGGCGAGATGGCTGAGATTTTGGGACCCATCATGGGCGAAGCCATCCGCGTTCAAATCCGCGATTCGCGCGACGAGATGGTGGATACGCTCTACCCCATCATCGGCGCGACCATTCAAAAAGCGCTGAATCAATTTACGCGCGAATTCCAGCGCAACATTGACGCGCGCCTGCGCTCCACGTTTGGTGCGGAAGGCATGTTACGCACAATCTGGGCGCGGCTGCGCGGAGTTTCTGGCGCGGAACTTGCCATGCGCGACGCGCTCGCGTATGAAATCAGGGAAGTCTTTCTCATCCACCGCGCATCTGGAATCTTAATCGCGCACAGTCACCCGGGAGAATTCCGCGCCGCCGACTCTGACCTCATCAGCGGCATGTTGACCGCCATCCGCGATTTCGCCAAAGACGCTTTTCGCGGAGAAGATGAATTGGACGAAATTCAATTTGGCGGCGACCAAGTCATCATCCAAAACGGAGCGCACGCCTACCTTGCGATGGTGGTTTCTGGCGTCGAGCCTGAAGGACTCCGCGCCGCGTTGAGCGAATTTGTATCCAATTTGCACGTTCGTTTCAATAGCGCCCTGCGCGATTTCAAAGGCGACGACAAAGACCTGCCAAACTTGCAGCCGCAGTTGGCGCAATTGAGTCGGGAACTCGGCAGGAACGAAGAGAAAAAAACGACGTCCCCGCAGCAAAAGCGATTTTATATCTTTGCAGGCGCAGCGGCTATATTAACCGTGGCGTTCATTTGCTTTTATTTATTATTTACGATCAAACTTTTGCCCGTCGCTTTTTCGCAGCCCACCGCAACGGCGCTCCCGCCAACAGCAACGCCGACGCTAACCGCTTCGCCAACGCCTACGTTTTTGCCTACCGCAACGAACACGCCGCTCCCCACCTCTACGCCTGTTATTATTATCTCTGGCGTTTCAAACGGTTCGATTTGGGTTCACGAAGAACCCATGCAAGGAAGCAAAACCGTCAACCTGCTTTTGAAAAATACGGCGGTTAACATCCATGCCTTACAAGGAAATTGGGCGCTCGTTTCATGGACGGACGAAACAGGCGATCACAGCGGCTGGGTCATCGCAACATGGATTCAACCAAGCCA
>JAQTWR010000401.1 GCA_028689195.1 Anaerolineales bacterium
AAGATTGCGGTCATGCCCCGCATTACGAAAAGCCTGAAATCGTGAATTCGATTTTGTTGAAATTTCTATTATCGTAACGCGGAATAAATGCCGCGTTGCAAAACTTATGATGAAAAAATTTATAAACCTGATTACAAATCACCGTTACAAAATCGCCATCTTTGGCTTGATGACTTTTTCGTCCGCGGTTTGCGTTGCCCTCGTCGCCGCGCGGATCGAATACACCGATACGACGCGCCATCTCAATCTGGTGTGGAATCTTTTCCTCGCGTGGATTCCCTTCATCCTTGCCTATTTTGCGTATGCGTTCTCGTGGAAAAAATGGCAGTTGTATGTCGTGCTGCCCTTCACTATTTTTCTCTGGTTGATATTTTTCCCCAACGCGCCGTACATCCTTACCGACTTGCAGCATCTATTCAGAACATCCGGCGCGCCCTTATGGTACGACGTGATCGTGATGGTCTGGTTCTCGTGGACGGGACTGCTGCTTGGCTTGGTCTCGCTCTACCTTATGCACGATATTACCCAGCGCGCCTTTGGGCGTTTGGCGGGCTGGGCGTTTGTCTTTGTCGTTTCGGGGATAAGCAGTTTCGGCGTATATCTCGGACGTTTTGTCCGCTTCAACTCGTGGGATTTGCTCAACGATCCAAAAGAAATCGTCGTCACTGTGCTTGGGCTTGTCATTGACCCGTCCAAACGCATGATCGCTTTCACGGCTTTGTTCGCGGCGTTTTATTTGTTTGTATACCTCGCCTTGTATTCGTTCGCTCATCTCGTGCAGGAGAAACCCAATGCAGAGTAAATTGATTGTCATTCGCGGCGGCGGCGACCTCGCAAGCGGAGTCGCGCTGCGCTTGCATCGCGCGGGATTTCAAGTCGTCATCCTTGAACTGCCAAAACCTTTGGCGGTTCGCCGCGCCGTTTCGTTTGCAGAGGCGGTTTACGAAGGGACGCAAACCGTCGAGGGCGTTACGGCGCGCCTTGTTTCGGCGGATCAAATTGTGGTCGCGCTCGAAGCGGGAGAAATCCCCGTTTTGATAGACCCCAACGCGAACATCCTGCGAAACCAATTTGTCACCAGCCCCCAATCCACTTTTTTAATTGACGCGCGGTTATTGAAAAAATCCGTCGAATCTTTAGACGTGAAAATTCCGCTTCATATTGGTCTTGGACCCGGCTTCATCGCAGGAGAAAACTGCCATGCCGTGATCGAAACCCATCGCGGACATGCGCTTGGGCGCGTCTATTGGAGCGGCTCCGCGCAGCCCGATAGCGGCGCTCCCGATGGCGATCATCGCCGCGTGTTGCGCGCGCGCAGCGACGGGACGTTATTGGCGCACGCAAACATCGGCGATTATTTGGAAGAAGGACAATCCATTGCAACGATAAAATCGGAAAATCAAAAATCGGAAATTGTCAGCCCCTTTGCGGGAATTTTGCGCGGATTGATTCGTTCCGATAGCGAAGTTGAAATTGGCATGAAGGTCGGCGACGTTGACCGCCGTAACGACCCCGCCTTGTGTGTGCTCGCGTCGGATAAAGCGCTTGCCGTCGGCGGCGCGGTGTTGGAAGCGATAATGACGTTTTTGAAAAACGACCAAGAGGGAATTTAATTCGTCAGCGCTTGCAGGATATTTTCCGCCGCGCGCCCATCCCCATACGGATTCGACGCCCGCGACATTTTCTCGTATTCAAGCGGATCATCCAGCAGCCGCGCGGATTCTTCGACCACCATGCGAGTCGTCGTCCGCACGAGTTTCAGCGTCCCCGATGCCACTCCCTCCGGTCGTTCGGTCACTTCGCGCAGCACCAGCGTCGGAATCCCAAACGCGGGCGCTTCTTCTTGTATCCCGCCTGAGTCGGTAAGAATCAACGTCGCGTGTTTCATCAAGTGAACCAGCGGAAGATAATCCAGCGGCGGCAGCAGCGTAATATGATCTATATTTTTCAGCAGCCGGTTGACAGGCTCTTGCACGTTTGGGTTCAAATGCACGGGGTAAACGATCTCGACGTCTCCGCGCTTTGCAAGTTGAATTAATGCGCGGCAAATGTCCTCGAGCGGTTCGCCAAAATTCTCGCGGCGATGCGCGGTTACGAGAATTATTTTTTTTATGTCATTGCGAGGGCGCCCTTGTTCTTGCCCGAAGCAATCCCCCTGCGGGTTTGGAGATTGCATTGCTGCCGCTCGCAATGACATAACTAATTGGGTAATCTCTTCAGGCTCATCTTGTTTTGAAACATATTGCAGCGCGTCAATCACCGTGTTGCCTGTGACCTTGATTATGCCCTCGTCAATTCCCTCATTCAAGAGATTTTGCTTCGACCATTCCGTCGGCGCGAAGTGCATATCTGCGATGACGCCCGCCACGCGGCGATTGATTTCTTCGGGGAAAGGCTGCCACTTGTCATGCGTGCGAAGTCCCGCTTCCACATGCCCAAATTTGACGCGCCGATAATACGCCAGCAGCGAGGTGATCGCAACGGTGGTTGTATCGCCTTGCGCCAGAATCCAATCGGGTTGGAAATCTGCCAACACAGGATCGAGATGCGTGAAGATCGCCGCGCTGAGTTGCGCCAGCGATTGATCGTCGCGCATTAAATTCAAATCATAGTCGGGCGCGATCTCGAATAGATTCAAAACCTGATCGAGCATTTGACGGTGCTGCGCGGTGACGCATACGCGCGCTTCGATTCCCGCTGTTTGTTTCAACAAGCGGACAATCGGCGCCATCTTTACGGCTTCGGGGCGGGTTCCAAAAACGGAGAGGATTTTCATGGGGAAAGGATGAATTATGAAGGATGAATTATGAA
>JAQTWR010000402.1 GCA_028689195.1 Anaerolineales bacterium
CTTCAAAACGAATTGAAAGGACGCGCAACGCGCCCTGTGGATCACTTACGAACTCGCCGCTAATAGTTACCCTTTTGCGATCCAATGCCAGTGGTCCGCCCAATGGTTTGGCTAATTCTTCATCCAGTAATAATTTGGTCACTTGTCCCTGATCGTCTGTAATTGAATAGTGGGGTTCTCCATTCCAAACGGTTGTGAACCACCCTGTAATAGTCGCTGTGTTAGGAATTTGGGTCGGCAGAGCGGCGGGAGTTGCGCTTTCCGTCGTTTGCTGCGCGGCGCAACCGATTAATAGAAATATCGCGCAAACAAAAAATAACGGGCGAAAAAAAACTTTTATATGCATTGCTTCCTCCGGTTGCTTTACAATCGCTAATTTAGACCCGCGTACGAAAACCGACGGCGCCCATTCATCCCGCCAAAAGTCGGAATAGGTCTAAGCGGCAGAAAGTAAAGAATAAAGAATGTATGGCTAAATCAATATAGCATAACGAAAATCGCATTACAAGCGCCCTTTTAAAACGCAATAATTTGGCAATTTTCGGAACAAAACGCCGTAGATTTCTTCAAGGGCGGGGGGAATTTCGCGCGGCGCGCGGAGAAAATCCACCGCCTATTATTGACGTTATAATACGCGCAGGGCGAAGTAACCGTCCCGCATTTTCTTTTTTTGGAGTTGATATGAAGATTGTTCGTTATCGTATTAATAATGAAGAACCCAAGTACGGTTGGATGCTGGACGACAAGGTTGGGGAAATTCAGGGAAATATCTTCGGCGAATATCGCCGCCGCGAAGCGAAAATCCCCTTGAAGGAAGTCCGCCTTGCCGCGCCTTGCGAGCCGAGCAAAATCATCTGCGTGGGACGCAACTATGTGGAACACGCTAAAGAATTGGGCAACGAAGTTCCCAAGTCGCCGCTTATTTTTTTCAAGCCGCCGTCTTCCATCATCGCAAACGCGGAGCATATCATCCTGCCGCCGCAATCCAAACAAGTTGAACACGAAGCGGAACTGGTCGTGGTCATTGGCAAGCGCGGACGAAACATCATCGCCGAGCAGGCAAAGGAATATATCTTCGGGTTTACCATCGGCGACGACGTGACCGCGCGCGACTTGCAAAAAACAGATGGGCAGTGGACTCGCGCAAAAGGCTTCGACACGTTCTGTTCTTTCGGTCCGTGGATAGATACCGACTTCGACGCGTCCGACGCGGTCGTGACCTGCCGCGTGAACGGTCAAATGCGCCAAATGGCTTCAACCCGCGATATGGTCTTCAACGTCAGCGCGTTAATTGCGTACATCTCATCTGTGATGACTCTCGAAGCGGGCGACATTATTTTCACAGGCACGCCCGCCGGCGTCGGCGAGTTGAAAAACGGCGACGTTGTGGATGTTGAAATCGAAGGGTTGGGCAAGTTGAGCAATCCAGTGAAAGCGTAACTTCCCGTCATTGCAAGGCGCGTCAGCGACGAAACAATCCCTGCGCCACATGGAGACTCCATGACCACAAACGAACTCGAAACCTTTCTCGAAAAATATCCGACATACAAAAAAACCGAATCCATAGACGCGTTGCGTAAAAAAGATTATGCGCGGCTCGACGCGGGCGAACATATTTACTTCGATTACACGGGCGGCGGCATTTACGCCGAATCTCAAATTGAAGCGCATCAAAAACTTTTGCGCGAAAATGTTTTCGGAAATCCGCATTCATCCAACCCCACATCGCAGGCGGCGACCAAAATGGTGGAAGGAGCGCGGGAATACATCCTCAAATTTTTCAACGCCGACCCCGGCGAATACCTTGCCATCTTTACGCCCAACGCAAGCGGCGCGTTGAAACTTGTCGGCGAGTCGTATCCTTTTCCAAATGGACGCTATCTTTTGACGTTCGATAATCACAATTCGGTGAACGGAATCCGCGAATTCGCGTACGCGCGCGGCGCGGAAGTGACCTACATCCCCGTTGCGCTTCCCGATATGCAAGTGGACGCGGCGCAGCTCGACCTCGAACTTTCGCGCCCCGCGCCAGGCGGACATAACCTCTTTGCGTATCCCGCGCAGTCGAATTTCTCTGCGGTCAAGCATCCGCTGGAGTGGATTGAAAAAGCCCACGCGCGCGGCTGGGATGTGTTGCTCGACGCGGCGGCGTATGTGCCAACTAACAAATTAGATTTGAGCAAAATCAAACCTGATTTTGTCCCCGTCTCGTTTTATAAAATCTTCGGGTATCCTACGGGACTTGGCGCGTTGATTGCGCGCAAATCCGCGCTGGCGAAATTGCATCGTCCGTGGTTCGCGGGCGGGACGATTACCGTCGCATCGGTTCAAGGCGATAAATATTATCTCGCCGACGGCGCGCCCGCGTTTGAAGACGGCACGCTCGATTACTTGAATATCCCCGCCATCGAAATCGGACTCAAGCATATTGAATCCATCGGCTACGACGTGATCACTGAAAGGGTCAAAACGCTCACAGGCTGGCTGCTTGAAAACCTGACGCAAATGAAGCACAGCACAGGCGAGCCGCTCGTGCGTTTGTTTGGTCCCAACACGCCCGAAGGACGCGGCGGCGCGGTGACGGTGAACTTTTACGACAAGGACGGCAAAGCCATTGACCATCGCTTTATCGAAAGCGAAGCGAACAAGGTCAATATCTCGCTGCGTACCGGATGTTTCTGCAACCCGGGCGCGGGTGAAATCGCGCTAGGAATTTCCCGCGTCGAACTGGATGTTTGCTTCACGCGCCCGGAAAATCCCGACCGCATGACCATTGACGATTTCCGCCAGTGCATTGACGGGAAGTCGAG
>JAQTWR010000059.1 GCA_028689195.1 Anaerolineales bacterium
GGTTGACAATCTCAACATCTATGCTCCCGCCACAGAGCAGATGTATTTGCAGGCTGTGAAAGGCTTCTATCAATACATTGATTCAGAGCGGCTGGCAGACGTCAATCAGTCGCGCGTGCAGGCGCTTATACGACAACGCGCGCGCCGCCCGGGAGTGCGCTTCCCCCAATTCCCTATGGACGATATTGAAAGCCTATTAATTGCCGTAGAAAATATTGAAAATCTGATTACGCCCATCGGCGGCGAAGAACTCGCAAACGCAAAACTACGCGCATACCGCGACCGCGCCTTCCTGCTCACTTTGGCTGATACGGGTTTCCGCGTCCATGAGGAGTGCAATCTCAGGCGCGGCGATATTGACTGGAACGAGCAGCGCGCAATTATCATCGGCAAAGGCGATAAGCAGGCTGTTATCCGCTTTACCTCGCGTTCGCTTCAATCCATCAAAGATTATCTAGCGCAGCGCGCAACGCTTGACGGGAATTCGGGCAGGCAGTTGAGTTCCCTGCCCCTCTTTGCGCGGCACGATAAAGGCGCGGGCAAAAAAATCAAACCGATGACGCCGACTACGGGGCGCAATATTGTCAAGGAGCGCGTGGAACAATTTTTAGGCAAGGAAATGGTCGGCAAGATCACCCCTCATTCTTTTCGCCATTATTTTGTCACGTCCGTTTTGCGCGGCACGGGCAATCTCAGGTATGCGCAGGAACTTGCGCGTCATAAAAATATTCAAGTCACGCAAAGGTATACCCATCTTTCAAACGAAGAACTGGACAAGGCATACTATGACGTTTTTGAAAAAAATTCAAAACGAAAATCTGATTGACGCTTAAAACCGTTCGCTCTTTTCCGTGACATAACTACGATACGCGCCCATTAACTTTTTTGTCCATTTCCCCACGCTCCCCCGCCCCACTGGTTGATTGTCAATAAATACGATTGGAACGATTCCGCGCGAACTGGACGTGAGGAAGGCTTCGTCGAAGTTTTCGTTTATTTTCGGGGCGCGATATTTAATTCCCATCCCCTGCCCTCTTGCGATTCTCAATACGGCTCTGCGCGTAACGCCCAGCAAAATTCCGCGACGCGCGGTGATGAGCGTCGCGCCGGCAACGGCGTAAAAATTGGAAGTCATCCCCTCTAAAATATTTCCGTCCTTCGTCAACAAAATTTCAAAAACATCTTTGCTTAACAGTTTTCTTTGTTCCGCGCTTTCGGTGATAAAGCCCGTGTCCTTAATGCGCGGATCGTGCCGCGCCGCAGTCGAAGTGATCACATGCGCTCCGTCTGCGTAGACGCTTTCAGGCGGCGGCGCAAACGGCTGGATGCCGACGTAAATTCTCCCCTCGCTTTTCGTCAGAATTAAACGCGCGCGCGATTCCTGCGGAAGGTTTTCTCTCGCAAGCAAGGCAATCCGCGCGCGCAAGGTCGCTTCGTCCGCTGCGGGAATCAAGCCCGTCTCGTTTGCCGGCGCGTACAATCTTTGCAGGTGTTTTTGCAATCCCATCACCCGCGTTCCATCCGATACCGTGCTGAAGGTTGTGTAAAATCCCTGCGGCAGCGCGCGCGTCAATTCGTCGAGCGTAACCGCGCTGGTTGGAAGCGGAATATTCTTTGTTGGCGTAATTTCAAATGCTTTGATATTCATAACTTGATTCTACCCCCGATGACGAGTTGCGCGATTAAAATATTTTCTCCAGCGGATTAACGGGCAACTGGATATAAAACGCGCAGCCCGGGAATTTATCTTCGTCGCATCCGGCGCTTTCCACCCAAATTTTTCCGCCGTGCGCTTTGACCGCTCCGCGCGCGATGGCGAGCCCCAAGCCGGGACCGCCGCCTTTGAAAGTTGTCTTGCCCGAAGAATGCACCGCAACGCCGCCGACTTGATAAAACTTCTCGAAAATCAATTTATGATGTTCGGCGTCCAAGCCGATGCCCGTATCGCGGACGCAAATTTCCACGCCGGCTTCATTATTGTCCATCAAAACCGAGCGCGAACTCAGCGTGATTTTCCCGCCATCGGGCGTGTACTTGATTGCGTTGATAATCACATGATGCAAAGCCTTTTGCACCAGACTCGGGTCTGCATTGATGAGGGATACGGTTTCGCCATGTTCGATGTTGATTTCAATATTTCGTTCTTCCGCCGCCTTGATTAATTCAGACACAACGTCGTGAAGCATTCCCTTTACCAAAATCGGCGCGGGAATTACCTTCAAGGTTTCGCTGTCGAGCCGCGTCACGTCCAGCATCATATTGACGACTTCGTGCATACGGTCGGCGCCTTTGATGATGCCGTCCACAACTTCGTTGATCGTCGCGTCCCCTTTAACTCCCGCAAGCGATTTCAGCAAATTGACGTAGCCCTTAAGCACGGTCAACGGCGTGCGAAGTTCGTGCGCCGCGACCTGAATAAATTCCAACTTGTTGCGGTCCAATTGGCGCAGGATCTTATTCGTATGTTGCAGATCTCGAATCGCCATTTGATCGTTGACGCGCATACGGTTCAGCGTTGTGCGGACAATGTCAATTGCCATCGAGGGGCTGCGGCTGAGCATGGCTTCAAAATCTTTTTTCCCCATTTCAAGCGCAGTGACTTCCGTCGTCGCGCAGACCGTCGCGGCGCGCGGCGCGTTTTGAATGAGCGCCATCTCCCCCACCCACTCCCCTTTTTTGACCGTACGCAGCGTTCGTTCGCCTTCCTGTTCGCCGATGCGTTTGGTAATCACCGCTTCGCCGTCCGCGATGATGTAGAGTATCTCTTCATTCGCGCCCTCGCGGCATAAAACGTGACCTGGCGGATACGAACACAGACGGGTCAAAGACGCCATCTCGCGCAGTTCGTCATCCGCCAGACCTTCAAACGCCAGACGTAACAGAGAAACCTTATCGAACGCGTTTAAGTCGCTCATAGAAGATTATTTCTTGGGCGGCTTGGGCTGTTCTTTTTTCTTCTTTTTCTTCTCTTTGGTTTTTTTCTGTTCCTTGTTCGCCATTTTTATCTCCTTTCTTTTATGTATCGAATTGACTTCGTAAATTATATCATCTTGCCTTTATAATTAATTTCATGTTCATTTCATTTTTTGAAATCAGAATTTGCCAAAGTTGCGGACTGCGCTACCCGCTCGCCGAGAATCATCCCTTTGGCGCGCGTTGTCCGCATTGTCTGGGAGAGACCCGCGCCGCGTTGAAGCGCGAACTGGAAGATTCGACTCCGCGCGAAAAAATTGCGCCCGCGAATAAAAAAGCCGTGCTGCTGGATAACATCCGCTCGGCGTGGAATGTCGGCTCGATTTTCCGCAGCGCGGATGGATTTGGATTTGAAGCCGCCTATCTCTGCGGAATCACGCCAACCCCCGAGGTTTCCGCCGTCCGCAAAACCGCGTTGGGCGCGGATGAATTTGTGGCGTGGTCGCAGCATAAAGACGCGGTTCAATTGGCGCGGAACTTAAAACAAGAAGGCTGGAAGATCTTCGCGCTCGAAGAAGATAAACGCTCAAAACCCGTAAGTCAGGTTTCATGCCTGACTCACAACAGCGTACTCATTGTCGGCAACGAAGTCACGGGCGTCGATCCCGAGCTGCTCGACCTCGCCGATGAAATTTTTTACATCCCCATGCGCGGACAAAAGCGCTCGTTCAACGTCGCCAATGCTTTTTCAATTGCGGCGTACGCTTTGGATTCAGCGACATAAATCCCCATACGGGGACGATGTGTCGCGTTACATCAACATCTTCGCAATCAATACCAACGGATGTTCGGCGGTTTTCTGCGCGCCGTGCTTGATCTGCAATCTGCACGCCGAACCGGATGAAACAACTTTTGTCGTTGCATCTGCTTCGCGCAACTTCGGAAACAACTTCAACTCCCCTACCTGCATCGAGAGGTCGTAATGTTCCGCGTCGTAGCCGAACGCGCCAGCCATGCCGCAGCAGCCCGTATCCATTACTTCCACGTTGAAGCCGCAAGCGCGGAGCATAGCGACTGTGGCGGATGTTCCGCTCGGCAGCCCGTCATCGGCGAGACCTTCGGCGCGTTGATGGCAATGCGGATGAAAGATGATTTTTTCTTTTTCGACATTGCGCGATATTAGTTTTTCCAACTCCACGTTTCGCAAAATAAATTCGTCCATCAACCACACGCGTCTGCCGAGGGATTCGATTTCCGCACGGCGTTCTGGAATCAGCGCGGCGTATTCGTGTTTGAGGCAATAGACTTCCGGCGGCTCGCACCCAACGACGCTTAGATTCGATTCCGCGTCGCGGAGTTTAATCGCGTCCAGGATTTTTTTCGCGTGCGCGCGCGCGGCGCGGATGAATCCTTTTGAAAGCAGAGAAGTCCCCGCGCCGACGATAGGCAACACTTCCACGTTGTAGCCCGCCGCGCGCAGAATATCGAACGCGGCTTGCTCCACTTCGGGTTCAAGATAGCGCGAAAATACATCCGATAAAAAGACGATGTTTTTTGCGTTTGCTAATTTATGCGTATGCCTGCCGGCTTGTTTGCTGTAAACGGGAAACGGTCTCTTCTCCGTAATTCCCGCCGCGCGCGCGATTATTTTCCGCGACCAATTCGTTTGCATAAAAGCGTTTGCCAAAGGAGCGGCGGGCGATAGATATTTCGAGACGACATGAAAATATCCGAACAGATAATCGCGCAGGGGACGGCGATGCGTTTTGAAATACTCGTTCATAAATTCGTATTTCAATTTCGGCATATCCACGCCGCTGGGACATTCAGAGGCGCAGCCTTTGCAGGCGAGGCAGAGATCGAGGGCGTGAAAGACGTCAGTGATTGGTAATCGGCGATTGGTAATTAAACTACGCAAAAGATTCGCCCTGCCCCGCGTCGAGTTGCCTTCTTCGCGCGTGGCTTGAAACGACGGACACATTACGCCCGTTGTTTTTCTGCACACGCCTTGACCGTTGCACTGCTCGATTGCGCCGGCAAATCCCCGCGCGTGATCGAAATGCAAAGCGGGCTTCCACGCCTGCGCGCGATAATTTTCGCCGTAACGCAAATGCGTATCCATCGGCGGCGCGTCTAACATTTTATGAGGATTCAAAATATTATCGGGGTCGGCGGCGCGTTTGAGCGCGCGCATGGCTTCGGCGATTTCCGCGCCATATGTTTTTTCGATCCACTCGCCCGCGACGATACCGTCGCCGTGTTCGCTGCTCATCGAGCCGCCGAGTCGCGTGGTCAGCGCGAAGACCTGCTCGCCAATGCTTCTCAGCGCGCGCACGCCTTCGCCTTGTAATAAATCAAGGATCGGACGAATATGCAAACAGCCGCCCGAAGCGTGCGCGTAAATTCCGCCTTCGACATGATGCGCGTTCAAAATCTTTTCGACTTCGCGCACGAACTCGCCCAGGTTTTCAACAGGCACGGCGCAATCTTCGATGAACGCGGCGGGGCGCGCGGACTGTGGGCGCGAATCCAAAATGCCCAATCCCATTTTGCGGATGTTCCACACGCGCGCCTGATCTTCGCGCGATTCGGCGACGACCAAAATATCGCCAATTTTTTGAACTTGCTCTTTTATTTTTTGCGGATCGTCGCCGCTGAATTCGACGACCAGCAGCGCGGCGGGATCGCCGACCATCCACGACATTTCGCGCGCGTAAGTTGAGACTCCGCGCGCAAGGCGAATAATCAACTGCGGGATTAATTCAATTGCGCTGGGATTGAACTCCAGCAAACGCGGAACGTCATCGCATGACGCGGCGATGCTTTCGTAAGCCAATACGCCCAAGATCGTATATTTTGGTTTTCGCACCAAATTCACTTTTGCGCGGCGTATGATGGCGAGCGTCCCTTCGCTGCCGGCAAGCAAAGGCGCGAGGTTGAAGGTCGAAGGTTGAAGGTCGAAAGTCTTGTCGTAAACCGACCGGCGATTTTCAGGGTTTGCCCATTGCGGAGGCGCGGATGGACTCCAGGGCAATAAATAATTGATGCGGTAGCCCGCCGAGTTGCGCCATGATTTTGGGAAATTTTGTTTAATCGCTTCCGCATATTTTTCGCGAATATTTGTTGCGGCAGAAATAATCGCGGCATTTCTAAATTCAGAATTTGCTTCTCCCCACGTTGTCAAACTCCCATCCGATAAAATCACATCCGCAGAAATTAAATGATCCGCGGTCATGCCGTATAAAATGGAATGCGCGCCGGTTGCGTTGTTGCCGATCACGCCGCCCATGGTTGCGCGTTCCGCAGATGCGGGGTCGGGTCCGAACATCAAGCCAAATTTTGCGGCGGCGGAATTGAGCGCGGCGAGAACGACGCCCGGTTCCACAGTCGCGGTTTGAGACGCGGAATCAATTTCGATGATGGAATCCAAATGGCGCGAGCAGTCCAAAATCAGGGCTTCGCCAATCGCCTGCCCGCCGAGAGACGAACCCGCGCCGCGCGGCAGAATCGGAATTTTATATTTCGCGGCGAGCTCGACGGCGGCGTGTAAATCATCCTGCGTTTTCGGGATGGCGACGCCGAGCGGTTCGATCTGATACATCGAAGCGTCGGTGGAATACAAAACGCGGGATGCGGAATCAAAGCGGAGGTCGCCTGTGAAATATTTTTTTAATTCGTGAAGGAAGTCGGGATTCATGGTTTATTTTGCAAACGCGCGATTTGCTTCGTCCAAATTTGAGAGAAGTTCGTCTTTCATCTCCGAAAATATTTTCGTCTCTTTTTCCGTCAAGTCGTTCAGTTCGTCGGGGTCGTTTTCGAGATGATATAGTTCAAAGTTCTGTTTCAGGTCGTAGCCGATATATGCGATTAGTTTATAGGCGCGTTTTCGCATGGCGATTGCGGCTTTCTTGATAGGAGCGAACGCAGAATTGTCCATTGCGGCGACGGAGAAAATGGCGCGGTTTTCGTCTTCCTGCCCGCCGAATTCGGGCAAGATTTTTCCGTCAATCGCAGCGGGGATTTTCTTTCCCGCAATGGAAAGAATGGTTGGAAGAATATCTATGTTGCCGCATGGCGTAAAAACGTCTTTCCGTTTTGTTTGCGCGGGAGCGTGGATGATCAGCGGGACGCGCAGAACGTCTTCATACATCAATTGAAAGCCATGGCCCACAAATCCGCGCTCGAAAAGTTCGCCGTGATCGGAAGTGAAAATCAGATAACTGTTATCCAATGCGCCGCTTTCTTCCAAGCCGAGAATGAGGTTGCCGAACTCGTCGTCAATCTGCGCGATTTGCCTGTCGTAAAGGTCTCTTTGCGTGGTTATGTAATCCTCTTGAACGCCGCCGGAAAACGGATTGACGGGTTTCGAGACGGGGTTATATCCGTCGCCGCGAAATAACTGACGGTAATCATTGCGCGGTCTATAAGGAAAGTGCGGCGAATATAAGTGGAGATAGGCGAAATACGGCGTTTGTCGAGCCGCGAGTTGGGATAATTCCGAATACATTCCCTTATAAACGTTTTCATTCAAGTACGGAATTAAATATCCGGGGTCCATGATTTCGGGCGTCCCGCCGCGATAACTGATTTTTTGTTCGTTCGCGTTGAGGGTTTCGCTTTTATTGAGGTAGCCCAGCAGCGCGGAGCCTGTCACCGAAGAATCGCTTTGAACGGGAAGTAAAAAATCGTCCAACGCAATTGTAGCGAGAGCGCGGTCGCGCTTGAAATTTTGCGCGGGGGAATTTTTTTTTGCCAGGCTGTACGCGCTGGGCGGAATAAAGCGGTCTATGTCTTTGTCGTACTGTCCCATTAGGCGGTCGGGCCAGGGATTTTGGGAAAAAGCAAAGCGATAATAATCGGAGCCGAGCAGCGTATACGGATTGATTTGCGCGAATTCGTTTTTGACCAATCCGCCATAATTAATGGCGCGATGTTTCCATGCGTTCATTCCCGTCAACATGGAAGCTGTGCCTGTGGTGGTGAAATTTCCGCCGCTGTAATGATTGTGGAAAACGATGGAGCGCGCGGCAAACGAATCAATATTTGGGGTGGTCAATCTTGGGTAGCCGTAAAGCGACAAATGACGGGCGGAAAACGCGTCCCATAGAATAAGGATGATATTGGGATATTTTCCGCCCGTCGGCGTTAATGAAGTTATATGTTTGGGAAGCAGGGCGTTTGCGGCTAATACGCCGCCCGCTTTAAGAAAATCTCTTCGGGAAAGTTGGGTCATTATTTTCTCTCAAAAGGTTTGTTGGCTTCTTCCAAATACGATAAAAATTCGCCTTTCATTGCGGATAATATGTTTTTTTCTTTTGCGGCGAGGTTGTCGAATTCGTTTGGATCGCCTTCGAGATTGTACAACTCGAAAGGCTGCGCCATATCCGCGTACCCCAAATATGCGATTAGTTTGTAATCCCCTTTCCGCATGGCGACCACCGCTTTTTTGAGCGGCGCAAATGCGGAGTTGTCCATCGCCAAGATAGATAGGACGGCGCGGTTAGGTTCGGCGCTGCCGCCAAACGCCGGCAGTAATTTTCCGTCAATATCGGCGGGGATGTATTTCCCCGCGATGGAGAGAAGCGTTGGCAAAATATCGGTGTTGCTTGTCGGCGCGAATATATCTTCCCTTCTTGTTTGAGACGGCGCGTGGATGAGCAGTGGAACACGAAGCGCTCCCTCGTACATAAATTGCCGTCCATGTCCCACAAATCCGCGCTCGAAAAGTTCGCCGTGGTCAGAGGTGAAAATCAAATAACTGTTTTCGAGAATACCGTCTTTATCCAACTTCGCAATCAACCTGCCAAATTCATCGTCTACTTGCGCGATCTGACGATCATACGCCGTTTGGCGCGACAAAAGATAATCTTCCGAAAATCCGTTTGCCATAGGATGATTTGGCTTTGCAGCTGGGGCGTAATCGTCGTGAAATAATTTCTTAAAATCACTGCGCGGCTTATATGGGAAATGCGGCGAAAACAAATGGAAGTAGGCGAAATACGGCGCATTCTCAGAATCAAGACGCGAAAGTTCCGAAAACGCGCCGAAATAAATTTCTTCGTTCAAATATGGATTCGACGCCAATACGACTTCGGGAATTCCGTCTGGATAGCGCTTGAGGTTTTGCTTGCCAATAAATTTCAGGGTGCGGCTTTTATTGAGATAGCCAATTTCAGAAGACCCAACGGGTCCATCTTCGCCCTCTGCCTGAAATAAAAATCCGCCCAACGCAATCGAAGCCATAACGCGGTCATTTTCAAACAGCCTGACAGGATCCGCGCTTTCGAGCAGGCTATAGGAAGACGGCGGTAAAAAACGGTCTACGTCTTTGTTCCATTGCCCTATCAATTGATCAGCCCATGGGTTCTGAGAAAATGCAAAACGATAATAATCTGAACCAAGCAGCGTATATGGATTAATGCCAATGAATTCCGATTTAATCAACCCGCCGTAATTAATAGCGCGATGCTTCCACGGCAACATGCCTGTCAGCAGCGACGCGGTTCCGCTGGACGTGAAATTGCTGCCGCTGTAATGATTGTGGAAAACGGTGGAGCGCGCGGCAAACGAATCAATATTCGGGGTGGTTAATCTTGGGTAGCCGTAAAGCGACAAATGTGGCGCTGAAAGCGCGTCGCATAAAACGACGATGATATTGGGGCGTTGATTGTTTCGAGTATCTCGAACGGAAAATGCGCGGCTTGGCGTCAACGCCGCGCCCGCAAGGACAACGCCGGCAGCCTTCAAAAAATCGCGGCGGGAAAGTTGCGTCATATTAGTTAATATTGCGGATAATCACGACAACGATTGCAAGCGCCGTCAAAGGAAGATAGATATATAGAAAAACAAGGGCGCGGTCCGCAAGCCCTTCGAGTATTTTCTTTATCCATTTAATCTTTGCGGCGAAGATGACTGCCGGCGCTCCAACAGCAAACGTCAACAACCACCATTTCAACTCTCCGCTTACGAACGCCGCAGAGTCGACATAATCTTGGAATAGTACCAGCCTCCACATCGCCGTACCCAGCAATATCAGCGCCGCCAGTATAGAACGCGGCAAAATTTCCTCTTTATTCTTGAGAAAAAGAAAAAGCGTAAACTCCAAAAACGAGACCCCCGCCAGCGTTACAATGCTCTCGATGAAATTTATGGAGAAAGCGTACGCGTATATGGCTCCGATTTGCCCGAGCGTTAAATAAAACATCCACGACGGAAATTTATAAAACGAGGTAATCAGCGTCCACGAATAGACCAGCAAAACGATAACCGCATACGCGCCTAAAACATCATGGCGCGTCAGAGATTTTTCGGTAAAAAACCTTATGCCGATTTTATTCACTTTGCCTTCGCCTGATTCGCCACCGCCGCCGCTTTCTTTGCGGCTTCTTCCGCGTCGCCGAGATAATAATTTTTTATCGGCTTCAAATTTTCATCCAATTCATACACGAGCGGCAACCCCGTTGGGATATTAAGTTCCACAATATCCGCCTCGGAAATATGATCGAGATATTTGACCAATGCGCGGATGGAATTCCCGTGTGCGACGACTAAAACGCGTTTGCCAGATTTGATCTCAGGCGCAAGCGTGGAATTCCAAAACGGCAATACGCGGTCAAGCGTAATCTTGAGCGATTCCGTCGCAGGCAATTGTTCTGGAGTTAGCGCGGCGTAGCGGCGGTCAAATTTTGGATGGCGTTCGTCGGTGGTTTCCAACGCGGGCGGCGGAACGTCGTAACTGCGCCGCCAAATTTTCACCTGCGCCTCGCCGAATTTCGCGGCGGTTTCCGCTTTATCTAATCCTTGCAACGCGCCGTAATGACGTTCGTTCAATTGCCACGCGCGGATGACGGGCAGCCAATCGAGATCCATTTCGTCTTGAATAACGCCCAGCGTTTTGATGGCGCGTTTCAAAACCGACGTGTACGCAACGTCAAAATCATAGCCGCCGTCGCGGAGCAACTTTCCGGCTTCGCGGGCTTCGGCTTGACCCAGTTCGGTCAGGTCAACATCGGTCCAGCCGGTAAAACGATTTTCAAGATTCCACGCGCTTTGTCCGTGACGGACGAGTACAAGTTTATACATAATTCAACTCCAAGTTAAGATCGGTTTCGATATAAATTTTGATTGGGTACAGCCTGCATAGCGTTCAAGTCAAGCGGAAGTTCGAGAAAATCTTTGATGGTCTTGCAAAGATTTTCCGGCGCGTTAACCATTTCGTTATATTTGACATAGAGAATACGCATGTTGGGTCTGCGCGCCGCCCAATAT
>JAQTWR010000060.1 GCA_028689195.1 Anaerolineales bacterium
CTATGTCCCATGGCTTTTTGCCTCGTGGAAAAAGCCCGACGCGGCGAAGCAATAAAATATTATGGAATGGATGAAAAATATGCATCGTAAAATTCGTTTTGCCATTTACTCATGGCTTTTACAACAATCCGATTCGATCGTGAACGACCGCGCCCATCGGGTGGCGGACATTTCCCCGACCGCCCGCGTTTACTCGAGCGGCGGTATAGATAATATAACGGGACATTCATCCAACGCGAAAATTGGAGACCATACGCATATTCGCGGACGCGTAATCGTATTCCCGACGGGGAAATTCCAAATCGGCGAGTGGTCTTACATTGGGCATCGCAGCGAAGTCTGGTCGCAGTCGTTGGTGCAGATAGGCAACCGAGTCTTGATTTCCCATGACGTAGATATTCACGACGGCACAGCTCACTCGATGGACGCGCAGGAAAGGCATGAGCATTTCAAATACATCCTCTCGCGCGGACATCCCGCCACATGGGACGACCTTCCCGGCATTGCAGCCAAGCCCATTATCATTGAAGACGATGTTTGGATTAGCTTTGGCGTCACCATACTACAGGGCGTGACTATTGGAAAAGGGAGCGTCATCGCGGCGGGATCGCTGGTAACAAAAGACGTGCCGCCCGGGGTAATATATCGCTGTTCTGTCACGCCGATCATCACGCCTTTGGCGCAAAAAAAGTAGAGGAATAATGAATATGATTGCGGCGTTTATAAAGCGCATCAGAGATTTTTGGTTTCGCCCGATACTCGAACAGACTAGAAAATTGGAAAATGAGGCGGAGAAAAGCCGCGTCTTATTGGGGAATATTTATTTGGAAAGTATAAAAAAACGCGAAGTTCATTCTCTTGCCGATGTCGAGATGCGCGTCTTCTCTCAATGGGGAGAAGACGGAATCATTCAATACCTGATTTCAAAAGTCCCCATCGCGAAAAAAGAATTCGTCGAATTTGGGGTCGAGGATTACCGCGAAAGCAACACCCGCTTTTTGTTGATTAACAATAACTGGGACGGGCTGGTGATTGATTGCAGCGAGGAGAACGTTCAAAAAATCGCTCAATCTGAATTAAGTTGGCGATATAACTTAAAGTCGGCTTGCTCCTTTGTAACAAAAGACAATATATGCGACATCATTCGAAACGCCGGCATTTCCGGCGATATTGGTTTATTAAGCGTTGACATTGACGGAAACGACTACTGGATATGGGACGTCATCGGAGCAGATACGATCTCGCCCCGCATTGTTATCGTAGAATACAACAGCGTTTTTGGACGCGAACAAGCGATCACAATTCCTTACGACGAGAAATTTTCGCGTTCCGCCGCCCACTTTTCAAATTTATATTACGGAGCGTCGTTAAAAGCGTTATATTTGCTCGCAAAGAAAAAAGGCTATATTTTCGTAGGTGCGAACAGCGCTGGAAACAACGCTTTCTTTGTAAGAAAAGACGTCGCGGGCGGGCTGACTGAAATGGACGTGGAACACGGCTATGTCGAAAGTAAATTCAGGGAAGCCAGAGATAAAAACGGGCGTCTCGTTTTCCTTAGCGGAAGCGAAAGAAAAAAGATGTTGGATAATCTTGAAGTATATGACGTGCAGAATAATGCGTTGATAAAACTATAATGGCTCATTTTTTCTACGTCTTTATCGCCGTCAAACCCCAATGAAAAAACTTCTTCTCACCGGCGCGGCTGGATTTTTAGGACGCGCCATCGCCCATCATTTTTCGCAGCAAGGCTGGCAGGTTTATGGATTAGACCGCGTCTCCGCCGAAAACGCTCCGCTCGCAGATTTGAAAGAGTACGCCGCGCTCAACCTGCCGCACCCGCGGCTAAACGAACTATTGGCACAGTGGAATCCGCAAGCCTGCATCCACGCTGCGGGGCGCGCCTCCGTCCCGCAATCCATGCAAGACCCGGCGTCTGACTTTCAAGACGGACCCGCGCTCACCTTTTATCTGCTCGACGCGCTAAAACAATATGCGCCGCAATGCGCCTTTATCTTTCTCTCCAGCGCGGCGGTTTACGGCAACCCGGTTTCGCTGCCCATCGGCGAAGACCTGCTTCCCGCGCCCATTTCCGTATATGGGTATCACAAATGGCAAAGCGAAATCTTGTGCCACGAATACGCCTCCCTGTTTGGATTGAAGACAGCCAGCGCGCGTCTGTTTTCCGCGTATGGACCCGGCTTGCATCGTCAGGTGATTTGGGATATTACCCAAAAAGCCCTGACGCAGGATAAAATCATCCTGCAAGGCGATGGAAGCGAGAGCCGCGATTTCTTACACAGCGCGGATATTGCCGGCGCGCTCGAATGTATCCTGCGCGATTCTCCGCTGCATGGCGAAGCGTATAACGTAGCCAGCGGAATCGAAACCAACATCGCGGAATTAAGCGCAATGATTTTGAACAGCGCGGAAATCTCCAAACCGATTATTTTTAGCGGCGAAACGCCGGACGGGACGCCTAAAAACTGGCAGGCGGATATTTCTTCGCTTTCGCGATCTGGATTTTCTCCACGCGTAAACCTGAATACTGGAGTCGAGTCTTTTGTCCGTTGGGCAATGAAGGAAATTGATTTGAATGGAAAAAATTAATCTAGGCTTTGTAATTACGTCCGATGGAGATCAATGGACTGGCGGGATGGAATATTACCTAAATCTCTTCAAAGCGATTAGAAAAGCGGATACCACTAAAAGAGTAAAAATCGTTGGGCTGGTCGTACCGGGATTGAACCCCGTTCAAATTCAGCGCCTTGCGGCGCATCTGGATGAGACGCGCCATATTCCAAAACCATCTCTCGTGCAAAAAGCCTACGAATATATCAAGGATAAAAGACGCTCGTTATTCCCTCCCTTTGTGATTTCGTTTTTTGACCGAAAGAAATTATCTTTCGACCTGGATATTATCTTTGCGCCTCCTTACATGGTTGAATATACTCAAAAACCAGCCATAACCTGGATACCGGATTTTCAACACGCGCACATGCCTGACAGTTTTTCAGCCAGCGAAGTCGCAAGCCGAAACTATATATTTCAATCTGCGGCTCGGAAGGCTCATGCGGTCATTTTGAGCAGCGAATCAGCCTATGCGGATTTTAAGAAATTATTTCCAGAAAGCGCGGATAAAGTTCGTGTTTTGCGATTCGCGTCCCACATTTCAGAAACAATTTTTACGACAAATCCGTCGGACGTTATCAAAAAATACGCCCTGCCGGATAAATTCTATTATTTGCCTAATCAATTTTGGAAACATAAAAACCATCAAGTGGTATTAGACGCTTTGGAAATCTGCCTGAAAGAGATTCCTGAAATGCGCGTGGTTTGCACTGGAAATTTATATGAAAACCGCGACCCTACATATCCCTCGCGGCTGCTCGCTGAAATTTCCAGCAAAAGACTTCGCGATCACTTTATCGTGTTGGGTTTGATAGACCGCTCGGACGTGTATGCGCTTATGCGTTATTGCCTGTCGGTGATCCAACCGTCGCTGTTCGAAGGTTGGAGTACAACCGTCGAGGAAGCGAAGTTGTTGGGAAAACCAATTTTGCTGTCGAATATCGCGGTGCATCTTGAACAAGCCCCTCCCCATGCGCGATATTTTGATCCGCTCGACGCTCGTCAACTGGCGGATCTTATGACGGCGCAATGGAATCTCCTGACCCCTGGGGTAAATTCTGAAATCGAGCAAAACGCCTTGATAGAGGCTGAAAAGCGAATGTCCGAATATGGGCATAAATTTATTGAAGTTTTACAAAATGCCCTCGCAAAAACATAGAATGATAAGTTGGATATAGATATGCCGTCCGAAAAAATTCGCGTCTCCGTAATCACATCCTGTTTTAACGGGGAGGCATACTTAAGTTCGTTTATTGACCAATTAACATCGCAGACGATTTTCCCCGCGTTGGAGTGGATATTGATCCATAACGAACCTACGCCCCGCGAGATGGACATAATAAAAGAATTTCAAGCGCGATTTCCCGAAAAAATAAAGCATATCGTAACGCGCCCTGTCGAACCTCTTAGCGCTTCATGGAATCGAGGCTGGAAAGCCGCATGCGCAGACCATGCGAGTTTTTGGAATTTGGACGATTGCCGTCCTGACGACGCGCTGCAAAGACAGGTCGAAACGCTTGAACAAAATCCCGATTGCATGATGACCTATGGCGATTTCATAGAAGTCTCCCAATACGGTTCGACGATAGGGCTTCATAGAAGCGTTCCCTCCAATTATGCAAATCGCTTTAGGCGCACCTTCCCCGGCGGTGCGTTTATGGTCTGGCGCAGAAACGGAGCCGAGAAGATCGGATACTTTGACGAACAACTACATATCGCCTGCGATTATGATCTTGTCACTCGCGCGGCGGTCGAAGGATTGAAAATGAAGAAAACCGAAGGCGTCATCGGCTATTTCACCAATCAGGGAACGGGACTGAGTACGCTCAAAGGCGCGAACAAAGAAGCGGTCGAGAGAACGGTCGTTCAATTACGTTATGGTATGTTCGACAAAGCCGCTTCGGAACATATTTCGGACGCCGAAAAATATCGAATTGCAGAAATCTTCGTAGGAGGACATTGGCTTCCTTTAACCGCCTACATAGAACAATATACGCGCTATATCAAACAGCGCATGATTTTGAAAAAATTTAATGGGATGCGAAAATCCCTCTTAAATATTTTTGGAGGCGCAAGATGAAACCGCCCCGCGAAGTTAAAGTCAGCGTCATTATCCCCACCTATAATCGCGCCGATTTGATTCTTCAAACAATAGGAAGCGTCTTGGCGCAAACGTTTACAGACTATGAAATCATCGTCATAGACGACGGCTCGACGGATAACACAGCCGAGATTTTGCGCGAACTGATCGAGGCGGGGAAAATACAATATGTGTGGCAGGAAAACAAGGGAGAGTCTGCGGCGCGCAATCATGGGCTTCGTCTGGCTCGGGGCAAGTACATCGCGTTTCTGGATTCTGACGATCTCTGGCTGCCTCAAAAACTTGAAGCGCAAGTAACCTATTTGGAGGCGCATCCAGAAGCGGGCTTGGCGCAATCCGCTTTTGCCAAATTTGACGATGCGACAGGCGAAGACCTTGGAACGCGAAACAGCGCCTGGTTTTCCGGGTGGATATATCCAGAGATATTAATGCACTGGAGCGATTTAATGGCAGTGGACGCGGTATTGATTCCAGCCAAAGTGATCGAGCATGTCGGCGGATTTGACGAGACCTTGAGAAAGGGCGAAGACCCCGACCTCTGGCGACGCATCAGCCGACACTATCCATTTATTGCAATGCCCGAGGTATTAACAAAAGTGCGCGTTCACTCTGGCAGCGTTTCCGCGAACAAAGCGGAAGCGTCTAAAGCATTCCGCGTTTATTTGGAAAAAGCCTTTGCGGAAGACCTTTCGCTTTCAATTGGATTCCGTAAAAGGACGTTGGCGAGAATGTACGCGTATATGGCGTACAACCAGATCGGCAGCGCCGCCGGAAATCAAATCCGACCCGTCTTGCGGGATTCATGGAACGCCCTCGTAAATTTTCCCTTTGAATGGCGGGCTTATCTTTCCATCGCACTTTCCTTACTCCCCTTCAATTTACGGCGCTTCATGCATAGAATATGGGGAAATCTGCGTTATAAAAAACGCGCCAAATTCTAATTACAGGCGGCAAATTGACGGCAACCGTTCAAAACAAAAATATCTCCATTCTATTTCTCGGCACGCAGATGGCGACCGGCGGCGCGCAAAAAGTATTGCTCGATCAGGCGCAATGGTTTCACGCGCGCGGATATAAAACGACCGCCGCGTTTTTTTACGACCGCGATCATCTCCACGAAAAATGGCAGAGCGCGTTCCCCTTCCCCATTTACAACCTCGATGCGATTCAAAAAAAGCGCGGCGCGTTTCTCCCCCTGCTTCAAAGTTTGTGGACGCTTTGGAATCTTCTGCGCCGCGAAAAGTTCGACGTAATTGAAACCTTCACGCATGACAGCGCCATCCTCGCTCTGCCGCTCGCGTGGATGGCGGGAATCCCCGTCCGCATTGCCACGCATCACGGCGTCATAGATAACTTTCCGCGCTGGCGCGAAGCGCTCCATACGCGGCTGGTGAATCATGGCGTCGCAAATATCTTGATTGCCGTATCGGATAAAACGCGGACGCAAGCCATATCCGAAGGAATCAAACCCGGGCGCATCGTCGTCATTGCAAACGGCGTTTCTCCCGTCAACGCAGACGCCGCGAACAAAGATCAAGTTCGCAAAGAAATTGGGATGAGCGCAGACGCGCTCTTCGTCCTCTCGGTTGGCAGACTGGTGCGCCAAAAAGCGCACGAGTTTTTGATTGCAGCCGCGCCCGCCGTATTGGATAAATTTCCAAACGCAAAATTTGGAATCTGCGGAGACGGGTTGCTGCGCGATCAATTGAAATCGCAAATTTCCAACTTGGGGCTTTCCAAATCTGTGACCTTATTCGGCGCGCGGGATAACGTCGCGGATTTTCTGGCGGCTGCGGATATATTCGTCCTGCCGTCGCGCAGCCGCGAGGGAATGCCCATCGCGCTTTTAGAAGCCATGTCGGCGGGACTGCCGATTGTCGCCACCCGCGTCGAAGGCGTGGATGAAATCGTCGCGGACGGAGTTCACGGTCTGCTTGTTCAGCCTGAAAGCGCGGACGGTTTAGCGCGGGCTATATTACAATTGACGGGCAATCCGCAAGCGCGGCGCGACATGGGCGCGGCGGCAAAGTCGCGCGTATTAGAACAATACACCGTTGACGGCATGTGCGAACAATATCTAAATCTTATGAAAGAATATTTGGAATTACGAAAAAGGTTTAACAATGCGGCGTAGTTATTTTCGTCTCGTTTTTTTTCTGCTCTCGCTCGGATTGGCGTGGAACATCTACGGCGCATGTAGGGAGTTGTATAACGTCGCCTGGGGAACGGGAGCGTGGCTGGGAGAATTTTCCTTAACGTGGTTTATCCTTTTTTTCGCGTTCGTCGCATTCTGCCTCGTCCTGTTTTTGGGCGTTAGCGCCGCTTTGTGGAAGCCGAATTTCTTCGCGCCATTTTCAGAGAAATTCATCCTCCTCCGAAACAAAATCGGAATCGCGCGCTGGCTGGCGGCGCTCCTCATTTTCATTTTCCCCGTCTATTTTTTGCAATACACCTCGGGCGGCGTGATCTTTCAGGGGACGTACATGCGCTCCCTCATCTGGGTCGTCGTTACGCTCTTCTTCGCAAGCGTCATCACCAAAGATAATTTCATCATCGGTTGGAAGGAATTTCTCTCCGCCCTCTTGCTCGTCTCCAGCGAATTTATCATCGCCGTCGAATTCGTAGACGTAAACAATTATCCGTTTTCATTGGGCTGGTCGGAAGGCAATCGTTTATGGGATTACTCCGCGCTGTTTGGCAGAAGTTTGTATCTTTATCCCGCCGACAAAGAAATTCCCGTACTGCTTGATTTTGGGCGGCAATTCGTAGGCGGGCTGCCTTTTCTGTTTCCCAACATCACCCTCGGCGTCGAGCGGTTTTGGGTTGCGCTCACCTTCATCCTCCCGTATTTGGCGCTTGGCTTGGCGGCCTTTCGCGCCTCCGCCAAAGACAAAACGCAATGGCTGCTGGCGACCCTGTGGGTCTTCCTGTTTCTCAAACAAGGACCGATTCATCCGCCCCTTGTATTAAGCGCGGCGCTGGTCGCGCTGGCGTGGCGCGCTCCGCTCTGGTTCGCCATTCCCTTGGTCATGGGCGCGGGATATTTTGCCGAAAACAGCCGCGCCACATGGATCTTCGCGCCCGCAATTTGGATCGTTATGCTTGAATTCGTCGGCGCATATTTTTCAGAACAAAAAAAAATCAGGACGATATGGACGCGCTCCATCACGCTGGGCATTGCCGGCATTTTTGGCGGATTTCTATTTCCGATGTTCATCCGCCCCGCGCTTCTGGCGCTTTTCCAAAGCGGCGCGGCAGCCGCGGCTGCCGCGCCAGTCAACGCGGCGAGTTCCTTCTCCATGCTCGATATGATCGTCGCCCTGATGACCACGCAGCCGCTATTATGGTATCGCCTGCTCCCCAACTCGACCTATAAAAACGGAATATTGATCGCCCTTGTAATTGCGACCACGCCGTTGATCGCGATCCTTTTGCGTCTTTTGATTAAAAAAGTCTGGCAAATCACCCGACTGCAAAAACTCGCGCTTCTTCTTCCCTTGATTATTTTCCTCGCAATTGGTTTGATCGCAAGCGCAAAAATCGGCGGCGGCGGCGACCTGCACAATATGGATATGTTCCTCATCAGTTTGACGTTTACCGCCGCGCTCGCGTGGTACAACGGCGGACGGGAATGGATTCTAAATGGCGGCGCGATTCCAACCGCGTTCAAAATTATCATCGCGCTGTTTCTCATCATCCCCGCTTTATCGTCTTTGCGCGAAATGTATCCCTACAATCTGGGAGAAGAAGCCCCGCGCCTCGTCAAACTCGCCGACGCCCCCGACGAAAAATCGCTTGGCATGTTGCCCACGCGCCAAACCGTAGACGACGCGCTGCAAACGATACAAGACGAAGTCGCGCTCGCGCAGCAAAAAGGGGACGTTCTATTCCTTGACCAGCGTCAGTTATTAACTTTTGGATATATCAAGAATGTTCCGCTCGTCGCCGAATACGAAAAGAAATTTTTGATGAACGAAGCCCTGAGTTCGAACGCGGCGTATTTCGCGCCTTTCTATAAAGACCTTGCCGCGCAGCGCTTTACATTAATCGTCAGCGAACCGCTGCGGCAAAATAATCAAAGCGGCGATTTTCAATTCGGCGAAGAAAACAACGCCTGGGTCAAATGGGTCTCCACGCCCATCCTATGTTACTATGAAGAAATCACAACCTTAAAAGAAGTCGGCGTGCAATTGCTTGCGCCCATCGCCAACCCAACCGATTGCTCGAGCCAAATACCGCAAGGAATTCTTCCGTGAATTTACAATATCTCATTCTTCGATTGACGCGCCATTTTATGCCCGAATCTCTGGCGCGTTTTCTTTTGAAACGCAGGTGGCTCATCCGCCCGGGACTCGAATCGAGCGATCCCGCCGCCGCCGTCGAGCAATATATTACGGGACTATCCGCGCATGGAAAATCCATTACGGGGAAGAGTATCCTCCTGTTCGGGTACGGCGGAAGATTCGCAACAGGCGCGGAATTGCTTCGGCGCGGCGCGGCGCATGTGACGCTTTGCGACCATTTCATGGCGCTGGATAACGAACGCAATCTCGAATTGCTGCCCGCCTTCGCGGAGTATCTCACCTCCGAAAATGACGCGGTAAAACCCCGCGCCGAATTTATCACCCTGCTGCACGGAGATATTTGCGACCACGCAATTCAAAACCAAATCGCGCAGGTTGATTTTGTCCTCAGCACGTCGGTCTACGAACATTTGGACGGCGTGGACGAGATCACGCGCGCGCTGGCAAAGTTGACCAAACCCCGGGGCGCGCATCTTCACTTCGTTGATTTGCGCGACCACTATTTCAAGTATCCTTTTGAAATGCTTTCATATTCCGCGCCATTCTGGAAAAATTTTCTCAACCCCACCAGCAACTTGAATCGTTTTCGTTTGAAAGACTACCAAAAAATATTCGACGCATATTTCGAGAACGCGGACGTCAGCGTATTGCAGCGGCAGGAAGACGAATTCCAAAAAGCGCGCGCGCGCATCCGCCCCGAATTTCTCACCGGCAAAGAAGCCGCAGACTCGGTAACTTTGATTCGCGTCTTCGCCGAATCTCCCAAACAGTAAAACACAAATCGCGGTAATCCCATGCAAAATAAACTCGCCAATTTTTTTATCCGCAACGAAAGCCTGCTGCCCGCATTTCTTTTTCTGCTTTTCCTCGCCGTTTCCATCCCCGGCGTGAAGTGGGGCACGCCAAATTTATGGAATCCCGACGAACTGGTCTGGCGCGTAAATAACGCGCTCGGCGGCGAGATCGTCTTCGACGAAACCGAACCCGATTTCAATTACCCGTCGCTGCCGAAGTATGTGATGTACGGCATTGGAAAAATCACATACGGGCTGGGATATTCGAGCTCCGATTTCATCGTATCGGCGCGCGTTTTCTCCGCGTTGCTCGGCGCGCTCAGCGGCGTGATAATCTATCAACTCGCCAAAACCATCGGCGCAAACGCGCTGACCGCTTTTCTGGCGGGGATGTTATACATCGCAAGCGGCGTCGCGCCCGCCAACGGACGCTTCGCGCACAACGACTTATACCTGCAATTCTTTTCGATCATCTGCGTTTACTTTGCGATTAAATATCAATTCACAAAAGCGCGCGCGTGGATTTACGGCTCTTTTCTTTTTGTAGGGCTGGCAGCTTCCAGTAAATTTACGGGCGGAAGTTTGCTGCTTGTGCCGCTGATTGTATTTATCTTTATGAATTGGACGGAAACGCGGCGCGATTTATTCCGCTCCGCCGAAACGATTCTCATCGGCGCGGCGCTTTGCTACGGCGGATATGTCGTCGGCACGCCCAAAGCGTTTTTATGGGTTGCCTACTATTTCAAACGGGTAATTCCCGCGCTGCTTAAATATCCGCAATATGGATTCAACTCCAGTTCGTCGATTGGGTTGTTGGGTCAATGGGGCGTATTTGAAAGCGCGGTTGGGACGTTCGCGTACTTTATTTTCATTTTCAGTTTTATCTGGTTCGCGGCGCGATTAATCTTGCGTCGCTTCGGCAAAGCCGAAATGAAAAACGAGCAAGCTCAGGCGATTGCGATCTTGATGATGACCGTCCTTATTTTCGATTTGCCGTTCTTGACTTCGGTGAATTACATTCCGCGCTACTTTATTCCCTTTGTGCCGTTCTTATCCATTCTCGGCGCGCTGTTCGTGGATGAAGTCATCGAGTCTGCAAAAAACAAAAAATGGAATTTTGCGCCGCCGATCATTATTCTTTTACTTGCCGTGGGAATTTCATATTCGCTGCTGCGGCTGACCAGCGCCGCGCTGCTCTTTATGCACGACGCGCGTATGCCCGCCGGCGATTATATTGCCGCGCTTCCGAGTAAAGACAAGACCATCGAATACACCCTG
>JAQTWR010000061.1 GCA_028689195.1 Anaerolineales bacterium
AGCAATACGGCACGGCGCGCACAGACTCCCGCACCGATATTTACTCGTTGGGCGCGACGCTCTACGCGGCGGTTTCTGGAATCATCCCCGAAGACGGGTTGGCGCGCGCGATGGATAACGCGCAGTTGACTCCGCTGCGCACGCGCAATCCTAAAATCTCGCGCCGTTTTGCCGCCGCAATCGAAAAGGCGATGGCCGTTGATCCCAGCGACCGTTTCCAAAACGGCGAAGAATTTAAGAAAGCCTTGCTGAACGCGGCGTCGAAAACCCAGCAGGCTACGGGGAAGTACGCCGTCGCGCCGCCGCCCGCCGATGCGTTTTTGCCCAACACCGCGCACGAATCTGTTGCGCCTATTGGCGCGCCTCCCTTGCAAACGGCGGGACCCGTTCCTCCGCCTACCCAAACAGAAGAGAAACCTTTCGTTTCACCTTTCAAAAAACAAAAAGAACGCGAACGCAAACGCCGCGCGGCGTTGTTTCGCTTCATAATCGTTTTATTATTCCTGTTTGTATTAGCGCTTCCATTTATGGCGCCGAGCGTGCTGCCGATGAATGTGCGTAAGATGATTCCCCTGCTTGCGCCGACCAACACAGCCACCGCAACGGCAACGCCATCGCCGCTCCCGACGCAGACCCTGACCGCGACGATTACGCCCACAGATGTTCCGCCCACAGCCACCGCAACGTTTACGCCCACGAATACCCCGATACCGCCAACTTCTACGGGCGTTTTGATCGAACCTGAAACCGCTACGGCTACCCCCAGTCCTGACGTATCCGTTACGCCAATCGGCGGCGCGGGGCAGATTGCCTATGCCTCCAATCGTGCGGGCGTTCCGCAAATATACCTCGCGGATTTAGCGTCGAATGTGGCGTTTCAAGTGACCAACCTTCCCGAAGGCGCATGTCAACCTTCGTGGTCGCCTGATGGCGCAAAGCTCGTTTTTACTTCTCCATGCAAAGGTATGGACGAGGTTTATCCAAACGCGGGCTTATATCTCGTCAATGCAGATGGCAGCGGCTTAATGCCCATTTCCACAGTCCCGGGCGGCGACTTCGACCCCGACTGGTCGCCCGACGGAAAGTCCATCGCTTTTACTTCGCTGCGTACGGGTCAAATGGAAATTTTCATTTTGAATGTGGCGGATCAATCCGTTACGCAGATCACCAAAGGCGCGACGGATTTTGAATCGCGCCAGGCGGCTTGGTCGCCTGACGGCTCGAAATTTGCGTACGCGGTCAAGCGTTTTCGCGTTTACCAAATTTGGATGATGAACGCGGATGGAACAGACCAAAAGCAAATCGTCCGCAGCGGCACGAATTTTTCAGATTACCTGCCGACATGGTCGCGCGACGGCAAGTTGATTGTCTTCAATCAACGCTGCGCGGTGAAATTCTGCCTCCCGTACCTGATGCGTATTTCAGCCGTAGACCGCAGCGTCGAGCAGGGTTCCAGTTTACAAATCAAAACGCTGCCCGTAGAAGACGCGAGCTACTCCCCCGACGGTTTTTGGATTGTTTATGAAGGCGAAGAAGCCGGCGAAAACAAAGACATTATTTACATGACCGTCACAGGCGCAAACCGCACGCGCGTCACCTTCGATAAAGGTTTGGACTTCGACCCCGTGTGGCGTCCTACTGGAAATTGATTTTTTGAAGATTTTACAGAACTTTCGCTGCGCGATGCGAAAGTTCTGTATTTATGGATACGCCCCCATCTTTCCGTTTTTGACCGCAGCGCGCGCGCCCTCGGTTATTATTAGCTCCGCGAGAGCTTGCATATAGCTTTCAAAAATAAAAACCGTTTTTGCGCGGAATTGAAATAAAATAGATATGAAAGTATCATCCCTACCGAGTAGAATACTCCCAACATATAGCCTGTCTAGGCAGACAGGCTATATGATATGACCTCAAGGCTCGCTTGCAAGTAAAAACCATATCTTGGACCAATTCTGATGCTTCTTGAACGCGACATACTACTACATAACCGCTATCGAATTCAGGGCAACCTTGGGCAGGGGGGGATGGGCTCCGTTTATCTCGCTGTAGACGAAAATCTCGGCGTGCAGGTGGCTGTCAAAGAGAATCTATTTACTACAGAAGAATATGCGCGTCAGTTCCGTTTGGAGGCGGTGATCCTTGCAAATATCCGCCACCCCAACCTGCCGCGCGTCTCCGATCATTTTGTGATTGCGGGCGAGGGGCAATACCTCATCATGGATTTCATCGATGGGGAAGATCTCCGTCAACGCATGGAACGGGTGGGCGTCCTCGACGAAGACGAAGTCATCCAAATTGGCGCAGCCATGTGCGACGCGCTTTCTTATCTGCACGCGCGCAAGCCCTCCATCCTGCACCGCGATATAAAACCCGGCAACGTGAAGATCTCGCCTGACGGTCATATCTTTTTAGTGGATTTTGGCCTTGCAAAAATGATTCAGGGGAATCAAGCGACCACGACGGGCGCGCGCGCCATGACGCCCGGATATTCCCCTCCCGAGCAATATGGCACAGCCCGCACAGATTCGCGCACCGATATTTACTCGTTGGGCGCGACCTTGTACGCCGCGTTAACGGGCGTAATACCCGAAGATGGTCTCGCGCGCGCGATGGACAGCGTGCAACTTACGCCCGTCCGAAAGAGAAAGCCTGAAATCTCACGCCGCCTTGCAGCCGCCATCGAAAAAGCGATGGAAGTGGACCCCAGCGACCGTTTCCAAACCGCCGACGAGTTCAAACTGGCTTTGTTGAATTCAAAATCCAAGACGCAGCAACTGCTTGGCACTTATACGGTTGCCCCGCCTCCCGCCACCGAGGAGGGCAGGCAAAGGGAATTCACCCAAACCGATTCTTCTTTGGCAACTTCAAAGACTGCGGAAGAGTACGAATTCGTCTCCCCGCGCAAAAAGCAGCGCGACCGCCGCGCCCGACTCTCGATTTTCGGCGCAACGATGGCGATCTTATTCGCCGCTTTGGCTGGAATAGTTTTTCTCTTTCCCGCTTTAGTTCCCGAAGCGATGCGACAGCGTTTTCTTCCCCCATCAATTTCCGCGCCTGTATTCATCCCGCTGACAACCGCTCAGGTAATTGAAGTTACGCCTGCCAACGTTCAAGAACAGGCGACCTCCACGCTGGTTATTGCCACGCCGCAAACGCAAGTCGTTACCGTCAATCCAGATTTTGAACCGACTCCAATTGGCGCGGATTACTTGGAAATTGCATACGCCTCAAATCGCACGGGCGTCGCGCAAATCTACTTGACCAATATTTTGGAAGACCAAGCCAGGCAAATTACAAATATGCTTGGCGGCGCGTGCCAGCCTTCATGGTCTCCAGACGGCATGAAACTGGTATTTACCTCTCCGTGCGACCTTAAAAAAGATATGTACCCCCAATCCAATTTATATATTATGAATATGGGCAGTTCTGAATTGACTCCCATTCCCTTTCATTTTGGCGGCGATTTTGAACCCGCGTGGTCGCCGGATGGAAAATCCATTGCGTTTACGTCTTTACGCGACGGGTACATGCAAATCTATTCTTATAATGTAGAAACAAAAGTCATTAAACGTTTGACCGAAACCGTTGACTTGAAACATGCCCGCCAGCCATGCTGGTCTCCCGACGGCAAGAAGATAGTCTATGCGTATAAAAGAATTGACACCTACGAGATTTGGGCTATGTCTAATACGGGCGCGAATCAAGAAAGGATCTATTTCAGCGGCAGCCAACTATCAGACTACCAGCCGATTTGGTCTGCGGACGGAAAATTTATCCTATTCAATCAACAGAAATTAAACCCTCCCCAATTTGAATTCCCGACTTTGTTCTCTTTACAATTAGGGTCTGGTAAAGTGCCCGTTCAAATTTTTCTCGGCGTTCGCTCCATTGAGGACGTAGATTACTCTTCCGGCGGGGTGTGGATGGCGTATGAGGGCGGCGGCACCAGCGCGTATCATATTTATTATTCAACGCCGTCCGGCGGCGGACAAAGCCGTATTACGGAAGGCGACATTTATGAAGATTTTGACCCCGCATGGCGTCCGCTCCAAAAAACAACGCCGTGATCGAAAATCTCCCTCAACATCGAGGGAGATTGTTTTTCTTACACTCCTCTTATTGACTTACCACATAGCGACTGTTATTATTATTTGGCGCTCTCGACTGGGGGCGCTGAATTATGAATATGAAAAACCTCACCGAACGGCAAAAGACTTTACTGCTTCTTATCATTCGCGACTACATCGACTCTGCCCAGCCGATTGGCTCGCAGCGACTTGTGGAGCGTTTCCACCTTGATCTCAGCCCCGCGACGGTTCGCAACGAAATGTCCGCGCTGACCGAGATGGGTTACCTGCGCCAGCCGCATACTTCGGCGGGGCGCGTCCCCGCCGAAGAGGGCTACCGCGTCTTCGTCGAGCAGATGATGCAGCAGGCAGAATTGCCGATTGCGGTGAAGAACACCATCTCGCGTCAATTTTTTCAGGCGCGCCCGGACGTCGAGCGCTGGATGACCCTTGCCGCATCGGTGTTGGCGCATCAATCGCAGGGCGTATCGGTGGTCACGGCGCCGCGCGCGGCAACGATCCGCTTCAAGCATGTGGAACTAATCGCCGTGCAGGGGCGGCAGGTCTTGATGGTGATTGTGATGGAAGGCGGCGAAGTCAAACAGCAGATATTGACTTTGGCTGAACCCGTCGCGCAGGAGCGATTAAGTCAGGCGGCGGCGCGACTCAACGCGCTTTTGGCTGGTCTTTCGGCGGAGGGAGTCGCCGCGCTTTCATCCCGCGCCGACGCGCTTGAACAGGACGTCATCACGCTTTTGGCTCAGGATATGAAACGCTCGTCTGAAAGCGCTTCGGGCGAGATTTATACCGACGGGTTGACCAACGTCTTAAACGAACCCGAATTCGCAGAATCGGACGAAGCGCGCTGGGCGATGCGTTTATTTGAAGAGCGTTCCACCTTGCAAGATTTAATCGCGCGCGCTTCGATGAATAGCGGCGCGGGCGGATTGCAAGTATTGATCGGCGGCGCAGGCGGATGGGAGGAACTGCGTCAATGCTCGATGGTGATTGCAAGTTATGGCGCGCCGGGCTTGGCGATGGGGACGCTGGGCGTATTGGGACCGATGCGTATGTCTTACGCGCGGACAATCCCCACGGTGAGATACGTCGCGGGCGTGTTGAGTAATTTGGTGAATGACAACGCGACATAAATGTCGCGCTACGATAAAAAATTGAGAGTGAGAAGCATGACTGATAAAAAGAAACATAAACGCGAAGAAGTAGAAGAGACGCAGCCTGAAGCGGAGAAAATATCCGTAGACGGCGGACAACTTCAAGGGGAGGTTGACGCGCTGCAAACTCGGCTGGCGGAATCCGAATTGAAGGTCGCCGAATATAAAGACGGTTGGGCAAGGTCTCAGGCGGAGTTTCAAAATTATAAAAAACGAATCGAGCGCGATAACGAACTGATCCGCGCCAGCATGAAAGGCGATATCGTCAAAAAAGTTTTGCCCGCGTTGGATGATCTCGAACGCGCGCTGCAAAACCGTCCCGCCGACGATGCGTGGGCAAGCGGCGTCGAACTGATTGCGCGCAAGCTGCAAAATATTTTGGAAAGCGAAGGCGTGAAGCGCATCGAAGCGCAAGGCGTTTTATTCGACCCGACTTTCCACGAAGCGATTTCGCATGAACCCAACGATGAAGTCGAAAGCGAGCATGTGATCGCGGTGGTGCAGAATGGATATATGCTCGGCGAGCGCGTGATCCGTCCCGCGTTGGTGAGAGTGGCGCAATAAAAAAGTGTCGGGTGTCACGCGTCAAGTGTCAGGCGCTTGATGGGTGATACAACCTGATACCTGAAACTTGACACTGGAGAACTTATAAATGGGCAAAATTATTGGCATTGATTTAGGCACAACCAACTCGGTCGCGGCGGTGATGAGCGGCGGCGAACCGATTGTGATTCCGTCGGCGGAAGGCGAGCGGCTTGTTCCTTCGGTGGTGGCGGTGAATAAAAACCACGAGCGTTTGGTGGGGCGCGTGGCGCGCAATCAAGCTATCACCAATCCGCAGAATACGATTTTTTCAGTCAAACGATTTATGGGACGCAAAGCGGACGACGCGCAAGTGGAACATACGCGCAAGCGCGTTCCGTATGCCGTGACCGCCGCCGATAACGGCGATGTGCGCGTCAAGTTGGACGATACGGATTATTCCCCGCCCGAAGTTTCTGCGATGATTCTCGCCAAGATGAAAGCCGACGCGGAAGCGTATTTGGGCGAGACGATTACGCAAGCCGTGATCACCGTCCCCGCGTATTTCAACGACGCGCAGCGCAACGCGACCAAAGACGCGGGCAAGATCGCGGGGTTGGAAGTGCTGCGAATCATCAACGAGCCGACGGCTTCGTCGTTGGCGTACGGGCTCGACAAAAAGAAAAACGAAGTCATCGTGGTTTACGATCTTGGCGGCGGCACGTTTGACGTTTCTATTTTGGAAGTTGGCGACGGCGTGTTTCAAGTGCGTTCCACCAGCGGAGATACCTTCCTCGGCGGCGATGATTTCGATTTGCGAATCATGGATTATCTCATCGAGACTTTCAAGAAAGACAATGGCATTGACCTGAATAACGACCGTCAGGCGTTGCAGCGTTTGAAAGAGGCTTCTGAAAAAGCGAAGATCGAACTTTCGACGATGATGCAAACGGAAGTGAACCTGCCGTATTTGACCGCCGACGCAAGCGGACCCAAACATTTGGTGATGACTCTCACGCGCGCGAAGTTGGAGCAAATCACCGCCGACCTTGTGGATCGCACGATTGCGCCCGTCAAGCAGGCGTTGGCTGACGCCGGACTCAACGCGGGCAATATTGACGAGATCGTCCTCGTCGGCGGAATGACTCGTATGCCCGCCATTCAAGACCGCGTGCGCGCTTTCTTCGGCAAAGACCCGCATAAGGGAGTCAATCCCGACGAGGTCGTCGCCATCGGCGCCGCGATTCAAGCGGGCGTACTGGCTGGCGAAGTGAAAGATATTTTGCTCTTGGATGTTACGCTGCTGACGCTTTCGATTGAAACTTTGGGTGGCGTGGCGACTCCGCAAATCGAGCGGAATACCACCATTCCCACGCGCCGTTCGCAGGTGTTCTCGACCGCGAGCGATAATCAAACGCAAGTCGAAATTCATATTCTGCAAGGCGAGCGTTCAATGGCGGCGGATAATAAATCATTGGGCAAGTTTATTTTGGATGGAATTCCGCCCGCGCCGCGCGGGATGCCGCAAATTGAAGTCACTTTCGACGTGGACGCGAACGGCATTATGAAAGTCAGCGCGAAGGATAAGGCGACGGGTCGCTCGCAGCATATTACCATCACCGCTTCTTCGGGGTTGAGCGAAGCCGAAGTGGAGCAGATGCGGAAGGACGCCGAATCTCACGCGGACGAAGACCGCAAGCGCAAGGATTTGATCGAAGCGCGGAACAACGCGGATAATACGATCTACGCGGCGGAAAAATCCATCCGCGAGTTTGGCGACAAAATTCCGGCGGAGATTCGCAGCGAGGTTGAATCAAAAATCGCGGAAGTTAAATCCGCGTCAGAATCTGACGACGTGGAGAAAATCCGCGCGGCGGTGGATTCTTTGGGGCAGGCAATCCAAAAAATCGGCGCGGCTGTTTATCAGCAGGGCGGCGCGGAAACCGCTGAAGAAAATCCAGGCGGCGATCCTGACGTGGTGGATGGCGAAGTGAAGGAGTAACTTAGTCATTAGGGATTAGGAATTAGGGTTTGCCCAATTCCTAATCCCCAATTCCTAATCCCTGATTATGAGCAGCAATCGAGATTATTACGAAGTTCTTGGCGTAAACAAGGGCGCGAGCGATGACGAGATCAAAGCCGCGTTCCGTAAACTTGCGCGTCAATATCATCCCGACGTGAGCAAGGAAGAACACGCCGAAGAAAAGTTCAAAGAAATCAACGAAGCGTACGGCGTTCTTTCGGATTCGGAGAAGCGCGCGCGTTATGACCGCTTTGGCAAAGAGGGACTCGGCGGCATGAACGGCGGCTACCACGATTACTCCGCAGATTTTGGAGATTTGTTCGAGGAGATTCTTGGCGGCTTCGGGTTTTCGACAGGGCGACGTTCGCGCACCGCTCCGCGTCGCGGACGCGATTTGCAGATGCAAGTCACGCTCGCTTTTGAAGAGGCGGTCTTCGGCGTCGAGAAGGAAATCGAATTTCAGCGCGACGAGACTTGTTCCGCGTGTAAGGGTTCGGGCGCGGAACCCGGCACGCTGCCGACAAAATGCTCGACGTGCAACGGGCAGGGCGAAGTGCGTCAGGTGCGCCAGACCTTTTTAGGTCAGATGGTGCAGACGGCGGCTTGTCCCGCGTGCGGCGGGCGCGGCGAAATTATTTCTTCGCCGTGTAAAACTTGCCGCTCATCGGGCTTGGAACGCAAGAACGTTAAGAAGAAAGTATCCATTCCCGGCGGCGTGGACGTCGGCACGCAAATCCGTTTGGCAGGCGAAGGAAACCCCGGCGCGTTTGGCGGACCGAACGGAAGTTTGTTCGTCGTGTTGGACGTCAAGCCGCATCAGTTTTTCAAACGCCGCGAGCAGGATATTTTGCTCAATCTCGATATTAATGTGGCGCAGGCTGTGCTGGGCGCGGAAGTACATGTCCCGACTTTGGATGGCGACGAAAAATTGAAAATCCCCGCAGGCACGCAGCCCGGAAAGATTTTCCATCTCAAAGGCAAGGGCGTGCCGCATGTCCGCAATAAAAATCAGCGCGGCGACGAGATTGTGATGGTGAACGTTGCCATGCCGACCAAGTTGAACAAGGAGCAGCGCGAACTGTTCGAGAAACTTGCAGAGAGTTTGGGAACGACGGTCAAGCCGCAGGAAAAGGGATTTTTAGACTGGTTGAACGAAGCCTTTGGGGGATGATTTATTTTCGAGAAAAAAAAGACTCTCGCTGCGAAGCGGGAGTCTTTTTTACGGATTTATCAACTTACAAAAGTGTTTGCGGCGGACGCAAATCAATGGGGTATAAAAGGCGTGTAGAAAGGAAAAAAAATATGAAACGTTCATTTTTTCGATTTATTTTTATTTTCATAATCGCGGCATTATTATTACCTTTAGGCGGCGTGACTCGCGTTGAAGCGGCTTCGGGAGTGGTTGCCGTCGCGCCAATTCAGTTGGCGAATCTTATGGGCGTATATCGGGGCAGCGTCGCCAGCCTCAGGGTGAAAGACCAAACAGGAACGCAGAACGTCCCGAGTAAATATGTTCTGTTTCAAACTCCCGGCGCGTATTATCGAGGCTATTCGGCGTTTGCCGTCCCAAAGACCGTCTCGCCAGCGACAGTAACGACTATTCGCGTCACCCTCAATTACAACGGCTTGCCCAGGGCAAGGCAGCGTTGGCTGTGGTATCTATATGATTGGAATACAAAAGCTTGGGTGTACGTAGGCGATAATGCTCTGGCAAAATCAAATGTCTGGTCGGGGATCAATCTTTTAGTTCGGAACGCGGGACGTTTTGTCCGCAGCGACGGCAGGGTGCAATTATTAATGCGATCCAATAACTCGGCAGGCGACGCGAAACTGGATTATCTCAAATTGATTGTTTCCTACTCGACCCCGCAAACAGGACCCGCGTTTCCGCGCTTGGGAATGTGGTGGCCCGATTTGTGGACTCAACCCGCTTCAGATGTTGCGCGGTATGATTTTGTCGTGTTGAATCAAGGCGAGGAGGGATTCATTTCGTCTATAAAAACTTTGAATCCAAACATCAAATTATTAACCGCCACCAATGCGTGCGAACTGTCGTTTTTTCCGGGACAGCCGCTATTGAACGACAAGGTCAAAAATATTCCGGCGGAATGGTTCTTGACGCAGGTTGGGACTACTTTGAGCGCGGGCGTTAATGCGTCGCAAACGGATATTCATGTAAACGCCACGACCGTGAGCGACGGAACAAATACATACGCGCTCTTTGTCGCGGGCGACGCCGTGCTGATCGAAGGCGAGAGTATGCTGGTAAATAGCGTAAACGCCGCCACGAACACGCTCACCGTACATCGCGGATATATCCGCCCCGCGTCGAGTCACGCGGCGGGGACGCGCATCGCCGCGCATATCACTTTCTGGCCCAACTCGTGGGTGATGAATCTCAGCGCCCTTTCCGCAAAAGTGATTTACGATCCCAACGTCGGCGCGGAGAATTGGGCTGAATACGACGCCCGCGTTTCCGCGCAAATGCTGGCGGACGAGCCGCGCTGGGACGGCATTTTGGCTGACCGTTCAGACGGCAGCCAATCGTGGCTGATTGGGAATTCCACCGCGCGCACGATTGATCCCGACCAATCGAATACGCTGCTGACGAACTACTCGAATTTCGACGCGGCATGGAACGCGGGTTTGCGCGTCTTTGAGTCGAATTTGCGCGCGCGGGCTGGGACAAATAAAATCATTTACACCAATTGGGGCTATCCCAATTACGACTTATTAAACGGGACAAATCTGGAGGGGTTCCCGGACGATCTTGGCGGCGCGCATGGCGTACCGTGGTATCAAAGCGTTTTCAGTCCGCATACTGGCGTTGGCGGTTATTTTGAATGGGTGAATAACGCGCTGCAACCCAACCTGACGATGGTAGAAACTTACGAAGACAACAGCGGTCCCGCGCCAAATCAAACGGGCGAATATATCAATCCGTATACGCAGCCGGGTTTTGTCCCCAATTACCGCAAGATGCGTTTCGGTCTTGGCACGGCGTTGTTGAGCGACGGTTACTTTAGCTATGAAATCAACACCAACGGACACGGCTCTTTGGGTTTGCTGTGGTTTGACGAATACGATAACGCTGGCGCGGGGCGCGGCTATTTGGGATACCCGCTTGGGAATGCCGCGCGCGTGTGGACTACGCTGCCCACCCCGAATCTTGTTTCGGGCGGCGGACTTAATACCGCAAGCGATTTCAGTCAGTGGAGTATTTGGAGCGATACCGGGTACGCAATGACCGCCGCGCTAGACAGCGTCAACCCTGCGGAAGGCAGCGCTTCT
>JAQTWR010000062.1 GCA_028689195.1 Anaerolineales bacterium
GCTCGCGCGCTTTGTGCAGGCGTTCGCGCCAGTCGGGGCGCATCAACAAGCCGTGAATATTCTCGCAGATTTTACGCAGCGCGGATTCGTCCTCTTGCGTTTGCTGCGCTTCAATCAGGGGTTCGTCTTGCTGGCTCACCTCGTCCGCTTTATCGGCGGGGACGGTGTCGGCGTCGGCGAGTCTCAGCGCTTCGAGGTATTGAATTGCGGCGTCGTGAAACGCCGATTTTTTCAGGTCAATTTGACCGAGCAGCAAACGCGCGCCGAGCGCGTAATCGTTATGTTTGACGGAATTTTGCAAAACGCGCTGGGCGCTTTCGAGACGTTCGGCATTTACGCGCAAAAGTCCCAACGCGAAATAAAGCGACGCGTGTTTGAATCCCGCCTCGATAGCGCCTTCCATTTCTTCCGCCGCCTGCGCTTCATTCCCTTTGGACTGCGCGTCGATTGCCTGGCTAAGATGCAGGATGACTTTGGTCTGTTCCGCCTGCTGCATGGATAGCGCCCCCGTGCCTTTCATAATCGCGGAGAGTCCGCGCCGTTCCTGCGCCGAGGGGCTGTCGTCTGAAAATTCAAAAAGCAGTTCCGCAAGTTGAGTCAGCGCTTTTTGGCGCGCCTCCGCGACGGGGTCGAGTCCTGCGGAATGCGCCGCGCTCGGCTTTTGCAATTGTTTGACCTGCGCCATGCGGATGGGTCCCGTTCCGCCTTTGCCGCGCATCGGCTTGGGCAGCAATTGTCCCGTGCTTAATAGGATTTGCGCCTGCTTTGCTTCGGGGCTGTTCGGCAAAATGGATTGGGCTTTATTCACCATCTCTTTCGATTTTTCGAGATTGCCCGAACGCTGAAGGATGCTGGCAAGCGCGAGATATTCGGTTACCGCCTGCTGAACGTGACCGAGTTTTTCATGCACCTGCGCCAGACGCGAATGGGCGAGCGCGTGTTCAGGATTCAAGTTGGTAATCCGCAGCCAATTTTCGAGCGCTTTCTCGGTATCGCGCTGCTGTAAAAAGAGATCGCCCGCGCGCATTGAAGCGTCCACAGCGGTTTTCAATTCGCCCATCCGCTCGGAAATTTGCGCCACTTTCTCCATCGGCACGGGGTCGTCCTGCGAAATCTTTGCGACGGTCATATAAATTTGCAAAGCGTCTTCTATCCTGCCGAGTTGATAAAGCGCCAGCCCAAGGCTGTTCAGCGCTTTGGGATGATCGGGAAATTCCTGCAAGGCGCGGCGATAGGCAGAGACGGCTTTCTCCCACTCCTGATCCCACGCGGCGGAGTGTCCATCGTTCATTGATTTTTGGAAAATATCTTCTCGTCCGGTCATAGTGTTTCCATTTGCATAATCTGTCATCTACTAAGGAAAAAGGAATTTCAAAACCGTTTTTGCCACGGATTTCACTAATTCGCGCGAATTTCTAAATCTATCCGTGATAATCCGCGTAATTCGCGGCTAAATCTTTTGTTCCATTCGCTTTGAACGGCATTTTTTTCGCGCCGTGGTTTTACTCACATCATCCCGACGATCTTTCGGGAGAATGACATTGCGCAGGACTGGGATTTGCTGATTATAACCGCGTAATTTTTTTCGCAAATGGTTCTGTCGTATGATTGTCCATACGTCGCGCCTTACCTTTTAGATTTACTTCATAACGGGGAAAATCTCCGCTTCAAGATTTTCCTGCCGCATAAGGCGCGACGCATAATCCGTTTATTTCAACACCTGCATTCCGCCCCAACTTTTGCCCGCGCGGGCTTCTGTCGAAAGCGGAATACTCAGCGGATATGCGTTCGCCATTGTTTGCTGAACAAGATGCGCGGTTTCCTGCAATTCAACTTCAGGACATTCCAGCACAAGTTCGTCATGCACTTGCAAAAGCATTTTGGCTTTCAATCCTGCCGCCTTAATTGCGGATGGAATTTTCAGCATGGCGAGTTTCATAATGTCCGCGGCGGTTCCCTGCACCGGCGCGTTGATGGCTTCGCGTTCTTCGCGGTTCTTTAACTGCACATTCAGTTTGCCTTGCAGCGCGGGGAAATATCTGCGGCGACCTAAAAGCGTTTCGACATATCCCTGTTCTGCGGCGAGTTTGCGCGTTCCGTCCAAATATTTTTTAACGCCGGGGAATTTCTGAAAATAGGTTTTGACAAATTGATCCGCTTCGGCGAGAGTCAAATCGGTGGAACGCGTCAGCCCAAACGACGACATGCCATAGATCAACCCGAAGTTGATCGCCTTCGCATGGCGGCGCATATCTTTCGTCACGGCTTCTAACTCGATTCCATAAATCGCGGCGGCTGTGGTGGCGTGGATGTCTTCGCCCGCGCGGAACGCGTCCAGCATCGCTTCATCGCCCGCCATGTGCGCGACGATTCTTAATTCGATTTGCGAGTAATCCACCGAAAGCAGCACGTTGCCCGCGTCCGCGATAAATCCGTTACGCACGCGGCGACCTTCCTCGGTGCGGATGGGAATATTTTGCAAGTTGGGATTGACCGAAGACAGCCGCCCCGTCACCGCGCCGACTTGATTGTAGGAAGTGTGTACGCGTCCCGTTTGCGAATCCACCGCGGCGGGCAGCGCGTCTACATACGTTGATTTTATTTTTGCGAGCTCGCGGTTTTCGAGAATCAAATCCACTACGGGATGTTTGCCGCGCAGGTTTTCCAAAACATCCGCCGCAGTCGAATAATGTCCGCTGGCGGTTTTCTTGCTTTTATCGGGCGGATCGAGTCGCAGATGCGTAAATAACACATCCGAAAGTTGCTGCGTGGAATTAATATTGAACGGCTTGCCCACAACTTCAAAAATTTGCTTTTCAATTTCGGCGATGCGCGTCTCGAGTTTTTTAGAGAAGGTTTCAAAGAACGGCAGGTCAAGCCGAATGCCGGTCATTTCCATATCCGCAAGGATGTGAACAAGCGGCATTTCCATTTCATCAAGCAAGGTCGTTCCGTTCACGCGCGCGAGGTCGTTTTGCAAAATCGGAATGAGACGCAAGGTCGTCTCCGCGTCCGCCGCCGCGTATGGAGCGACAGACTCAATCGAAACGTCCGCCATGCTCAATTGATTTTTGCCTTTGCCGATCAATTCTTCGATGCGCGTCATCTCTTCGCCGAGACGCGCCAGCGCTAGATTTTTTAATCCCAAATTGCGCGAGGACGGGTCAACAATAAATTCGGCGAGCATCGTATCGAAGGTTAATGGCGTAACGACGAGTCCGTGCTTTGCCAAAACGATGTAATCGTATTTCGCGTTATGCGCCGCCTTGCCGATTTTTGCGTCCGTCATGGACGGGGTCAACGCGGCGATAACTTTCTTCAATTCAAGATTGTTTCCCGAAGTATGCCCAACGGGAATGTAATACGCCTGCCCCTCTTTGACCGCGAGCGAAACGCCGACAATCTCCGCGCTCATTTCATCGGTGGAGGTTGTCTCTGTGTCGAACGAAATAATTTTCGCTTTCGCAAGTTCGCGCGCAAGATCGTTCAACTTACCTTCGCTGTCCACGACAATTACTTCGATGTTCGACGTCTGCACGAGAGTCGCCACAGGCTGCGGCTCGTTTACAAACATGGAGAGCTGTCCGCTTTTGGTCTTTGCGGTTTTAACAGCAATCTCTGAAGAAGCAATGCCCGAACTAATCGCCGGAACTTTGGCTAACAGCGTGCGGAATTCCATTTCCTTAAAGAATTCTTCCAGCGCCGCGCCGTCAAACGGAACGACTTTAGCGTGTTCAAAATCAAAATTGATTTTCAAGTTGGTTTCGATCAGCGCGAGTTTATAACTCATGTACGCGGATTCTTTACTATCTTCAAGTTTGGTCTTCCAGCGTTTTTCAACTTGATCTATGTTTTCATAAATCGCATCCAGCGTCCCGAATTTTTCCAGCAGCGCGACGGCGGTCTTTTCGCCCACGCCTTTCACGCCGGGGATATTATCGGATGTGTCGCCGACGATGGCTTTGTAATCCACCACTTGATTTGGGCGCACGCCTAATTTCTTGATTACGTCTTCGTCGGTGATGTAGGTATGATCGTCGCCCGCGAGATAAACTACTGTGTGCTCGTTGACCAATTGCAGCAAGTCTCTATCGCCCGTGATGATTTTTACGCCAAGACCTTTTTCTGCGGCGATTTTTGCCACCGAGCCGAGAACATCGTCCGCTTCAAACCCTTCCATTTCGAGGCGCGGAATGTTGAACATATCCACCATCTGGCGGATGCGCTCGATTTGCGGGCGCAGGTCGTCGGGCATTTTTTCGCGCGTGGCTTTATATTCGGGGAAGATTTCGTCGCGGAAGGTTTTGCCTACATCGAAAGCGACGGCGAGATATTCAGGTTTTTCCTGCTCCAAAACGCGGACGAGTTCGCGCGCGAATCCGTAAATTCCCGCAGTGGGTTCGCCTTTAGAGTTCTGCCAGCGCTGGCTGCTCGCGCCGGCGGTTAAGGCAAAATACATTCTGTACGCTAAAGCGTGTCCGTCAATTAGATAAAGTGTAGGGGGCATGGTTTAATTTGTAGTTGAATGGGTAGGTTTCTATGTCATCTTGAGTAAAACCACCGCGCGAAAAAACGCGGTTCAAAGCAAAAGGAACAAAAGATTCAGCCACAAATTACGCGGATTGTCACGGATGGATTTGAAAATCCGCGCAAATTAGTGAAATCCGTGGCAAAAAACGGTTTTGAAATTCTTGTTCCTTAGTAGCGTTAGCGAAGGGTCTCAAGGAAATCGTAGAGATGCTTCGCTGTGCTCAGCATGACGCTGTGTAAGGAAGAAAAAATAAAGAAGCGCAGAGTGATTATACTCTGCGCTTCTTTATTTTCTGAAAGTCTTATCGCGGAGCGATGGAGGATTCCTGTCCCTGACGCTGGCGGGTTTGGTTGATGTAATCCTTCACCAGTTGCGGCGGATGCGGCTGCGAACCGCCCATGATGAGATAGCCCGGCGCCCAAAAATCATGCGACGGGTTTTCTTTGCTCAAACGCGGAAATTCGTCGAATATTTTTTCGGAGGTCTGCTGGCGGACAATCCGCATTAAATAGCCGGGAGAGGTGTTCGGCTGCACGTTCACGACCCATTGCAAATATTCGGGACGCACCGATAGATACTCCAGCCGCCAGCCGAATGCGACGCAGAGGTTCGACATCCACTCGCCCAGCCGATCCGCCAAATCGCCGATGATGTAATGCGTGCTAAAACGCGGCACAAGCAGGCAGGCGTAAGTGAGGTGATAAAGTCCCGCAGAGGTTGGCTCGACGACCAGTTTGTTTACCGCTTGCGTGGTGGGACTTTCGCGGGTGACGTCGGTCGCATTTGCGGGCGGAGCAATGGGCGTTGGAGTGCGTTCGTCCGTAAGCGCGCTTTTGCGGGTAAGGTCTAATTCCGCGACTTTTGAAGCGGGGGCGGGAATTGGGGTCGCTGATCGTTTTTGCGGACGCGAGGGCGCGGCGGCTTCTAACGCGGATTGCGGCAGCGCGTTTGTTTTGACTGGTCGGGCGGGTTCGCGTCGGGCTACGGGAGTTAATCGAACAGCGGGAGAGGATTCACGATTGAACACAGAGGCGTCTGCCAGCGGTTCGGAAACGCGCGTCTCATTGGGGTCGAATCGCGTCTCGCGCTGAATATTCGCTTTGGGTTTGGGGCTGGGATTGGGCGAGGGAATATCCGTCAGGATGTTGGTAATCGGCGGGATATTTTCCTCGTCGAGGTTATCCGCCTCCGCGAGTTCCTCTTGAACCGACTTGGAAGGCTTGGGCAATTCAAAATTATCGAGGTCGGCAACCAACTGGCTGGCTTGATTGCGGATTGTGCTAAAAGGGGTTTCCGAGTCGAACACGAGCGCCAACACAGAATCGGCGGCGATGTGGGTGGCGTAGAGCATGTGCTCGGCTTTTGTGCTTTCAAGGCGGATGAAGCGCAGCAGGTCCGATCCTTTTTGAGCGTCCCAATTGCGCGTAACGGCTTGCGCCAGTTCTTTCGCGGCTTGCTGCGAAAGTCCGCCCGCGTAAGCCCACAATCTGTTCTTTCGCGTGATCAGCGCCGCCTGCGCGGAAGATGATAACGTAAGCCTCGTGAGGTGCTGGGCGGCTTTATTCTCGTCGCTTAGCCAGGGCAGATCGGCGTCTTGCGAAGCGGGCGCAGATTGCGGCTGGCTGATGGCGGTCATAAAGTCGCTCATGCTAAACGGTTTGTGGACAAGAATCCACGGGCGCAGGGTATCGAAAGCGGGAGGCGTAACATTGCCTTCGCACAGAACGATTAAGTTGATTCCTCTTTGGATGGTTCGCAGCGCGGTTCCAATTTCCTGTACCCCATTTTCGCCAAGAGCGAGGTCGAGCATGGCAAGCGGAACCCCTACCTCGTCTGCGCGCACGATGGCAGACGATTTATTGTTGGCGATATGGATACGATAAAGCGTCGTCTCTTCCAATATACGACGGACGCTCTCTCCAACATCTTGAGAAGGGGTAACAACAAGTATATCCGCTGGCATTTGAATGAAGTTTATCACTTATAACTTGCCTAATCAAGTAAAGACTCTCAATCAAACTCAAATTTGTCTATCTAACTTGTAATTTGTTCTGAAATGTGCTATTAACAAAGGAGTCCGTTGCAAAATATTTTCTTCACCTACTTCGTTTTTCGCGGTAAAAAGGCGTTTTTTGCAGCGCGTCCAAAAATTGATTTCCTATAGAGAAGGTGGCTATGCACCGCGAACGAGTTTCAGAAAATGTATATTGGTTTCAAAGCGAAGTGTACGCGCAAGTGACGGCGGGAGTCATCGTCGGTCCGCAATGGGCGGTGATGATTGACACATTGGCGCTGCCCGAAGAGACAATGGGAATACGCGATTTCATCGAACGCGAATTAGGCGTGCAAGTGCGCTATGTAATCAACACCCACTATCACGCCGACCATACCTGGGGCAATTGCTTCTTCCCCGACGCGACCATCATCGGGCATACGCGCTGCCGCGATCTATTGATCGAACTTGGCAAACCTTCGCTGGAAGAAGCCCGCAAGCAGAATCCAAACCTGCGTCAGGTCAAGATCGTTCTCCCCCATGTGACTTTCTCGTCAGGCGATTTGACGATTCGCGTGGGCAAGAAAAATTTAATTCTCTCGCCCGCGTTTGGTCACAGCGAAGACGGGATTTCGGTCCTTGTAGAAGAAGACCGCGTGCTGTTTGCCGGCGACGCGTTTATGCCGCTGCCTTACATCGTAGACGGCAATATAGACGAGATGCTGGCTTCGGTTAAAAAGATCGGGCGCATGGGCTTGGAAAATATCATTCAAGGTCACGGCGATATTATCCTGCGCGGCGAAATTGACGCGGCGGTAAAAGAAAACATCAACTACTTGAACAACATCAAGAAGGCGGTTAAATCCACGGGCAAGCGCAAAGACGCAATCGAATATCTTGACTCGATCACGGTCGAGCAATGCGGCAAGAGCCGCGTTCATCTCAGCGGGCTGGCGAAGACCCTGCACCAGCGCAATTTGCGCGTGTTGTACCGCCAGATGAACAGCGAGAATTAACACGCGGACGTCCATACCGTTTGACGACATTCTACGGTATGGACGTCCGATCTATTTAGAATATTGGGGGAATGACTTTACGGGAGAACGTCACGATGAAAATCCTTCTTGAAAAAACGCGATACCTTGCGCTGGTTGGGGTAATTTCGCTTCTGGCGGCGGCTATCGCCGCTTTTGCGTGGGGAGCGCTCGAAACCATCGCCGCAATCGCACTGGTGATTCAATCGGCGGGCAAAGACCCCTCCATCGCCATTGACTTCATCAAGATTGTAGACAGCCTCTTGATTGCAACCGCCCTGCTTATTTTTGCCGCGAGTTTATACGAGCTGTTCATCGGCGCGTTAGACCTGCCCGAATGGATGCTCGCGCATAGTCTTTACGACTTGAAAGCGAAATTAAGCAGCATGATCGTATTGGTAATGAGCGTAAAATTTCTGGAAAAATTATTAGAAGTCAAAGACGCGGACGCTTTATTAAAAACGGGCGCCGCAGCCGCATTAATGTCTGCGGTGTTGATCGCGTTCGGGTATTTCGGAAAAAAGGATTAGGGGTAAAGCGAAGCATGAAAAATAAAATCGCAAAGTTGCATCCCAATATTTGGATCGTCACAATCACTTCGTTCCTCACGGATATTTCGTCCGAGATGCTCGTATATCTCATCCCGTTGTTTCTTTCCAACGTGCTGGGCGTGCGGATGGCGTTCATCGGTTTGATTGACGGGCTGGCAGAGACAACGGCAAGCATCGTCAAGATTTACTCGGGCGCGCTTTCAGATAAGCTGGGCAAACGCAAATGGCTGGCGGTGACGGGATACGCAATCTCCACCATCGCCAAGCCGTTTTTATATTTTGCGAATACGTGGGGTTGGGTATTGGGCGTGCGCTTTACAGACCGCGTGGGCAAAGGAATCCGCACCGCGCCGCGCGACGCTTTGGTCGCCGCAAGCGTGGACAAGGAAAATCGCGGATATGCGTTTGGGCTGCATCGCGCGGGAGATACGGCGGGCGCGTTTCTCGGCATTGCCATCGCGGCGTTGATTATCTGGCTGACGCAAACCAACGCATCCCTGTTGAGCGCGAACACATTCCGCATTGCGGTACTTGCAAGCATCATCCCTGCGGCGTTGGCGGTCATCGTATTGGCGGTTGGCGCGACTGACGTAACCGTATCCAATTCGGGGACGGAAAAGCCGCGTCTATCGCTCAAAGAGATGAATCCCCGTTTCAAGGTTTTTCTGGGGATTATGATCCTCTTCACGCTTGGAAATTCATCCGACTCATTTATTATTTTGCGCGCGCAAGAGCGCGGACTTTCGGCGCTGCAAACGATGTTTATGCTGATGACGTTCACGGCGATTTACACGCTGCTGTCGAGTCCGCTGGGCGCGCTTTCGGATAAAGTCGGGCGCAAAAAAATAATCGTCGGCGGATGGCTGGCGTACACGCTTGTGTATCTGGGGCTTGCGCTTGCGAGCGCGGGCTGGCAAATTTGGATATTGCTCGGGTTGTATGGAATTTATTACGCGGCGACGGAAGGCGTGGCGAAGGCGCTGGTCGCCGACCTTGTGCCTGAAGCGCAGCGCGGCACGGCGTATGGATGGTTTAACGCGGCAATCGGAATCACGGCGCTGCCGGCATCTTTTTTGGCGGGACTATTCTGGCAAGGCGCGGGCGCGTGGAACGGGTTTGGTCCTTCGTCGCCTTTTTTCTTTGGAGCGGGATTATCGCTAACCGCAGGCGTTTTACTATGGCGGCTCGTATAGTCCCTTATAAAGGATGGTTTATATGACCAACATACAGATGGAGTTTTGGAGCGCCATGTCTTCCGTTATCAGCGCTCTGATGGTTGTGGTCGCCGCCTTTTCCGGCGCGATCAAATATATTCAGGAGCAGCGGCGAAACCGCGAGATCAGGCAGGAAGAACTCGCCTGGCGCAAGACCCAATTCATCCTTGAATTGGCGGACGATTTTGAAAAGGACGCGCAATACCGAATTGCGAGACGGCTGCTATCCTATAACGTCGGCGTCCCGAAGAACAGCGCGCTCGGCAAAGTGTTGGGAGACGACACAAGCGGGCTTAACAAATCGGAGATGGAACTGCGTTACGCAATTGACGATTATCTCGATTTTTTCGACCGACTTTACCACTTCACTTTTATTACGCGCTCTTTGAGCGTCTCTGATATAGAAATCTTCGGCTGGTACATTGTGCAAATTGGACAAACCAAAGAGTTGTGCGATTACGCCCATGCCGCAGGCTTTGAAGACGTTTTGAAATTAAATTCTGAAATCGGCAAATTGTTTGAAAGAAAGCATTGGTATCAAACGGTTCGCGAACATCCCCTTCCCTATAAAAACGATAAGGCTGGCAGAACCAGCCTTCAGAGAAAGGGAAAGAAGCAAGCGAGCGATTGACGCCGCGCAGCGTTTATTAACGTGAATAATGGATAAGCCAAAAACATCAGCATGTCACCCTGAGGGAGCGTTTTTCAGTGACCGAAGGGTCTCAAATGAGCCGTTCTGAGATGCTTCGGGGCAAAAAACGCCCCTCAGCATGACATAATCCCGTTATCCATTATTGACGTTTATTAGATTTTTAGGGCTTATGCAAAACCTTAAGAGAGTCCGCCAATCTTCACTAATCTGCGCCAATCTTTTCTTAAGTTCGCGTGGATTGGCGCAGATTAGCGGGTAAATTCTTTTAAATCAATGTTCTTCTGCGTCCCAAACGAATTTCCGATAAAGTTTATTACTTTCCGCGCAGACTTACCTTTTGCCGAATGGAGCGCAGCCTGCGCGCGCCGCTCTGTTGCATCGAATTCAATTTTTGGCGGACGCCGTGTTTTCCGCGCCAATGCAGCAAAACAGATTCAAAGTAAAGCGCCTCCAAAGACTGCACCTGCCCTTCAATCGAAAACTTTTTGCTCAACTCTGTAGACTTCTCTCCAAAGCGCTCAAGTTTTTTCGCATCTCTCAAAAGTTCGGATAAGGTCTTTGCGAAAACGTCCACATCCAGCGGGACTTGATAGCCGTTTTCGTCGTTTTCGATCATGCCTTCAAAGGCTTCGTCTTTCACCGCCAACATCGGCAGCCCTGAAGCGATTGCCTCGATAACCGAAATCGGGTGAACTTCGGTCGTAGACGCGGAAAGGAAAACCGTCGCGTCGCTCAAAACATCGGGCAGTTCGGCGCGGTCAACCATTCCCAGAAAATGAATACGCTCATTGACTTTCGTCGCGGCGGCGTGCGCCTTCAAATCGCCGAGCGAGCTGCCGTCTCCGGCAAAAACAAGCCGCGCTTCGGGGAATTGATCCGCGATGCGCGCGAACGCGTCAATCAAAAAGTCGAGACGTTTCTCCGGCGCGATTCTTCCCACCGATAAAAGAATCGGCGCGTCTGCCCTAACGCCAAGTTTGGCTCTGAATTTTCCAATACGCTTCGCCTCTTGGAATTTGCTTAAATCAATGCCATTGGGAATGACGTGAATCGGTCGGGTGACTTTCTGCTCCAACAGCAGGCGATAAAACTTTGG
>JAQTWR010000063.1 GCA_028689195.1 Anaerolineales bacterium
AGTCGCCGACTTCAAAAAAATCTACGATACCGATAAGCGCATCCGAGAAGTGATTGACGTTGCCGCGCGCATGGAAGGCACAGTCCGCAACGCGGGGACGCACGCGGCGGGCGTGGTCATCTCCGACAAACCCATCCTCGAATATCTCCCGTTGCATCGCCCGACATCGAATTCGGAAGAGACGCCCATCAAAACCGTCACGCAATTTGAAATGGGCATTCTCGATTCGCTCGGCATGTTGAAAGTGGACTTCCTCGGACTCATCACGCTCACCGTGATGGCGCGCGCCTGCGACTTGATTTATAAGCGGCACGGAATCAAATTCGACTTGAACAACATTCCGATTGACGACCCCAAGTCGTTTGAATTAATGGGCGCGGGTCAAACGGCTGGAGTTTTTCAAGTAGAGGGCTGCTTAAGCGGTGACACCTACATTGGGCATCGAACAATCAAGGAGTTATATGAAGATTTCAAAGCGCGTGAAAAAAGGGGGACACTTGGCGGACGCGAACTTCTTCGCACCAATTCCTGTTATGTGGATGAAGGTCAATTTGCGCTAAATGTAATTAATAAAGTTGTGTACAGTGGCGTGAAACCTGTCTATCGCCTTAGTACAAATGATAACTATTGGATTAAGGCAACCGCCGACCATCATTTTTTCACACAGCGCGGATGGGTCACATTAGGTGAATTAGACCCCAAAACCGATTCTTTACTGTTTAAAAGCGACGCCAGCCGCACAGGAAGACTTTGCATTAATTGCGGCGCGCCTTTGAAAACTGCCGCATCAAGATCACAGCGATGCAAAAGCTGCTCCGCTCATCTTTCATCCAACCCAAGTCGACCCGAAGTAAGGGAACGAATTTCTCAAAGCAGAATGGGAAGCCCAGCATGGAATAAAGGACTGAATGTTGAAACAGCAAAAGACACGCTTTGGATTAAGAACCTGAGCATTTATAACTCTGCGCAAAAAGGAATCTCTCTCGAAGAACGTCACGGCGTTGAACGCGCTGCAGAAATTAAAGCCAAGATTTCAGCGAAGACTTCGGGCAAAAACAACCCAATGTATGGTCGCCCACCAAAGTCGACAAAAACCTACACAAAATCTGGTTTTCGAGAAGATTTGGGACATTATGTCCGCTCATCATGGGAAGCGGATATGGCACGGGTGTTCCGCCACTTAGGATGGGAGTATCAGTACGAACCGCAAACTTTTGAACTTGTAAAACAAAGTGGCTCAACCATAACCTACACCCCTGACTTTTTCGTCCCTGAGCAAAATACATTCTATGAAATCAAAGGCTGGATGGATAACGTCAGCGCGGAAAAAATTGCATTGTTCCATGAGCAGTATCCTGAACAAAATTTGATCGTTGTTGACAAGACTTTATTCGCCGAGTTTCAAGTCAAGTACGCCGAACTTGTTGAATGGGAATGTCCGCAATATCCAACGGACAGCGAATGGGTCAGTATTAAAGATATTGAATTCATCGGTGAAGAAGATACTTATGACTTGCAAATGCAAGCGCCAGGCAACAACTTCGTTGCAAATGGATTCGTTGTCCACAACAGCGGAATGACGCGCTGGCTTGTTCAAATGAAGCCGCAGAATTTGGATAACATCATCGCGATGGTCGCGCTATACCGCCCGGGACCAATGGCGTTCATTCCCGATTACATCGCGCGGATGAACGGCGAAGCGGAAGTAGAATATCGTCACCCCGCGATGGAACCCATCTTCAAAGATACTTACGGCATTCCCGTTTATCAGGAACAGCTCATGCGCGCCGCAGTGGAACTCGCGGGGTATACGCCCTCAGAATCGGACGAGCTGCGCAAGGCGATTTCAAAGAAGAAAAAAGAAGACATCGAAAAACATCGCGCCAAGTTCGTCAAAGGCGCGGTCGAAAAAGGCATGGAGCAATCCACTGCCGACGCGATTTATACAGATTGGGAAGAATTCGCGCGTTATGGATTTAACAAATCTCACGCCGCCGATTACGGCGTCATCGCCGTGCAAACCGCGTACCTCAAAGCGCATTATCCCGCCGAATATATGGCGGCGCTGCTTTCGGCGTCCGCGAGCCAAACGGAGAAGGTGGCGTTCTATATTGCGGACGCGCGCAACATGGGCGTACCCGTCCTCGCGCCGGACGTGAACGCCTCCGAGTGGGATTTCAGCATCGAAGAAATCGATGGAAAACTCAACATCCGCTTTGGATTGAGCGCGGTCAAGAATGTAAATCAAGGCGCGATTGACGCGGTAATTGCGGGGCGCAAGGACGGCAAATTCGCCGACCTTAACGATTTCGCGCGCCGCGTAGATTTGCGCTCTGTAGGCAAGCGCTCGCTTGAATGTTTGATCAAAGTCGGCGCGTTGGATCAATTTGGCAATCGCGCGTCGTTGATCGCGGCGATGGATCGCATTGCCGCAATCAGCGCGAATCATTTCCGCGCCGCCGACGCGGGGCAGATGAGTCTCTTCGGCGCGGCGACGGGCATGGTGGAAACCATCGAATTGCCCGAAGTCAAAAACGTGGACAAGCGCGAGATGCTCAATTGGGAGCGCGAACTCATCGGCTTGTATATTTCCGACCATCCGCTCAACGAACATCAAGCCGACCTTGCGAAAATCGTCAGTTATTTTTCGGCGCAATTGCCCGAAGCCAATCACGAAGAAAAAGTCCGCGTGGCGGGTCTCGTGACGGTGGTGCGCCCGTACACGACAAAAAACGGCAAGCCCATGGGCTTTGTCACCATCGAAGATATTCAAGGCACAATCGAACTGGTGCTGTTTCCAAAAACGTGGGATAGATACCGCGACCTTATGACCATTGGGCAAATCATCATCGTCGCGGGCAAGGTGGATACGGGCAGTACGCCGCCGAAAATTTTAGCGGATGAAATCACCACCGAAATCAAGATTACCACCTCGGCGGATTCTCCGCCCGAAGAGATTCCTCCCGCGCCGCTTCACTACCAATCTAAATCTGCTCCCGCGCGCAAAGCGAATCAGCCCATCAATGTGATTTCGCCCGCGCCAAAACCCGTTCTCGCCGCGGCAGAATCTACGCCCGCATATTCCGCCGATAACGACATGCCGCCGCCTCCAGATAACTTCCCCGACGGCTGGGACATGGAATGGCAGCCGTCTTTTGAAGAAGTTAAAATCGCGTCGAAGCCCGCGCCGAAATTCGACAAGCGCGAGCCTGTCACGCCGCCGCGAGCGCTGCCCGATGCTATGCTGACCGAAAAAATTGACGAAGCCACAGGCGAAACGACCGTAGTTTCTTACACCGCGCCGTCGTTGTATGTTCCGCTCGCCAAAGCCCAGGGAGATCATCCGCCGCGCCAAATCACCGTCATCCTGCGCGCCTCGCATGATAAGGAACGCGACAAGCGCCGCATCCAAACCCTGCACGGCACGTTGATCTCGTTTCACGGCAGGGATAAATTCTCGTTCCAAATTTTCGAGAGCGGCAAGGGGCATTTGATAGATTTCCCCAACGAAACCACGCGCATCACGCCCGAATTGATCTCGCGCCTGTATAAAGTTCTGGGCGAAGAGTGTTGGCGCGTGGAAGAGATTATGTAGCGGAAATCGGTTCTCCGCGCCCGCCGAACCTATCAGTTTTGGCGCTTGAATTTTCCCCCAAAATCGTTCATTATAAAAGTAGAAAGAGTTCATCCTTTCTGCACGAGCAAAAATTAACCGCATTTGCCGCGACCGCGCGGCGGATGAATGGAGGATGACATGACTACGAGACAGATCGAACAAACCGAAGCCGTCGAAGACCGCAACGCGCTCCTGGAAAAAACGCTCATCAAGGAATATTTGCGCGAGAAAGGCTATTCGCTGGAGGCGTTGAAGAAACTGCCCGCCGAAATCGTCGAGAAGTTAATGAAGGAAGCGTCGCAATATGCCTCGCTTAAGTTGGAAGAAGTGGAGGCGCGGGCGCATTTTGTAAAAGAACTTCAAGACAACGCCGCGTCGCTGGAAAAGTAAACGCGCCGTTCTCCGCGCAAAATCAGGGGCTGCGCATCTTGTTTCTTAAAACAGAACTCCAAGACTTGAGCGTCTTGGAGTTCTGTTTTATTGCCGTCCATCAAGAATTTGAATTGCGCCAGATAAAGCCGTAATCGTTATCGCCTTTGAGTTGTTCGCCGCGTTCAAAACGCGCGGGGGTAAAACAGGAAGTATCCACAGTCCGCGCTTGTCCATCCACAATTAATTCGCTGACGCAAAGACCGACGGCGGGCGAAAGTTTGAAACCCGTTCCGCTGAAACCTGTGGCAAGGAAATATCCCTCTGGTCCCGCCTGCCCGATGATGGCGCGCTGATCGGGGGTCAGTCCATCGCGCCCAACATGCGAAGAGTGTAAAGAGCCTTGTTCCATTTCAGGGATGCGCTTGCAAATGCGGTCAATCGCGCGCGCTACAAAATCTTTAGCGACGTACCCCAACTCTGCGTCGGCGGGTTCGTTAAGACGGCTGTCGTCTTCGAGCGCGACCAAAGTGAGGTCGCCAGAATCGGGACGAAAGTACATATTCAACGAAGAGTCGATCACAGTGGGATGATCCTTGATCGAAGCGGGGCGGCGGATGTGCAAAACGTCATGCGTCCATGCGCCCAGCGGAATGGTCACGCCAAACAACTCGCTGACTTTGCCCGCCCACGCGCCCGCCGCGTTGACGATAATCGGCGCAGAGAAATCGCCGCGCGAAGTTTGCGCGCCAATCGCTTTTCCGCCGGCGACCTGCGCGTCGAGAATCTCGCAATTTGAAAGATACGTTACGCCGCGCTCTTTGGCTGCCGATAAAAGCGAATTGGCGGTGAGCATCGGGTCGGCATACCCCGACTCGGGTTCATACGCAGCGAAGGTAAGGTCGTCCGTGTAAAAGGAGGGCGCGAGTCGTTTCACATCGTCGCCGCTGATGACTTCGGTGGGAATGCCGATGCGCTTGTGCATTTCCACGTTCGCGCGGAGTTGCGTTTCGTGACCGGCAGGTTCGATATGCAAAAATCCGGTGCGCCGAAAACCACACTCGCCGCCGACGCGTTCCTTCCAGTTGTGGAAGTATTGAAAGCTCGCCCACGCCAGCCGCGACTCAACTTCGAGGTCGTAGTGCATCCGCACAAGTCCGCTTGAACTGCCCGTCGCGCCAAAACCGATCTGCTTGCGTTCGATCAGTAACGGTTTCAATCCGCGTTCCGCGAGATGAAAGGCAATGCTCGCGCCGATTACGCCCGCTCCAATAACGATTGCGTCAAAATTTTTTGTCATATTTTTCCTTGAAGAATTGAATATCAACAACCAGCGTTACGATGATACCAATAAATACGAGAATCAAAAAGCGGACTTCAACGTAAATTGAAGCCCGCTTATCTCGTTCGACTCGCTCTTACGGAGCGCGCAGGTATTTAATCAGCGCCGCGACGCCCAATCCAACCAGCGCGAGTAGGGAAAGCGGAATCAGCCACATCAGACCGAAGCCGAAACCCATTAATCCGCCGCCGTGCATGGACGAGAACCCGCCGCCCATCATCGGGCCGCGATTATATCCGCCCATCATGCCGTAACCGACGGACGGGAAAAACGCCTGCCAAATGAAAGGGAGGGCGAACAGCACAACCAGAAGAAGCGCAAAGCCGATACCAACAAGCCATTTTTTATTTGTAGTCATAATAATCTCCTTTAGTGTCTATATGATAGCCGCGCAATATGAAGGATTTGTAAAGAACGCAAAAACATCCGATAAAACTTTGGGATATACTCGCGGCATGGCACGCGCGCAAATTGGACTCTTTGGCGGCACGTTCGACCCGCCGCACCTTGGGCATCTCATCCTCGCCAGCGAAGCCGCGCATCAATTCAAATTGACGCGCGTCTTGTGGATGCTTGCGCCCGACCCGCCGCACAAATTGGAGCAGCCGATCACGCCGCTGCCGCATCGTTTGGAAATGTTAAAGCGCACGGTCGCGGATAATCCCATTTTTGAAATTTCCGATCTTGAGATCAATCGTCCCGGCCCGCATTACACAATAGATACCGTGCGGATACTTGCGGAGCGGGAATCCAACGCGGATATTATCCTCTTGATAGGCGGCGACTCGCTGCGCGATTTACCCAAGTGGCGCGACGCTCCCGCCCTTGTATCTGAGGTGAAAAAAATCGGGGTGATGCGCCGCCCCGATGATTCGCTCGACATGCGCGCGCTGGAAGCGCAGATTCGCGGCGTAACAAAAAAAGTCAAATTCATAGACGCGCCGCTTCAAGAGCTATCCTCGCATGAAATCCGCAGACGCATCGCAGAAGGCGGGGAATATCGTTATTATCTTTTCCCCGCGGCGTATGAATATATTGAAAAAAATAATTTATACCGTTGAAAAAAAAAGCCCCTAACGATTTTGAATATCGTTAGGGGCTTTCTCTATGAAGTCGGCGGAACTTCGATAACCTGCGTCGCTGCCGCCGAATTACCCGGCGCGCCGCGCGAGCCAAACAACGTCATCACTACGCCGCCGAATGCGACAAGCGAAACCATAAACGAAAGCAGCCAGCCCGCGCAGGGAATACTTCCAACAAAACCGACCACCAGCATCAGCAGAAAAGTTCCAAAGCCAGCCGAAAGCGCGGGCGCCCAAATTTGATTGACGGCTTTGGTAAAGCGCTCGCCCACTTCGTAACCAAGCGCGATCATGCCGAACAGCCACGCCAACGGAATCATCATCACAACGATAAGCGCGACGGGAATGAGGATGAGCGTAGCCGCCATGATGATCACGGTAAGCGGCGCGAGAACAACGGTCAGCAAGCCGAAACTGCCTGCAAGCAGGGGCTGCTTCATAGCGGCTTCAGAGACGCGCTCCATTTGCGGCTGCAAGAACAGCGCCAGCAGCATGGCAATCAGCGCGATGACTAAAGCGCGTCCGAATACGCCTGCGGCGCTCCAAAACAGATTTGTCGCCGGCGCGCTCGGAATATTTGGAATGCCGGGTATTTTAGGCACATTAGGCGTATTGGGCAAATTAATAGACGGGGCGCTGTTGATAATATCGCCCGCGACCACCGCGCCCGCATCCTGCGTCAGCTGCCCGCCGAGCGTCACCACATCGCCGCTGACGACGGCGGTTTTTGTTAATAGGATTTGCCCGCCAATCGTCACCACATCGCCGCCGGCTTTGCTTGAAACCGTCGCGTTGCCGCCGATGATGACCACGCTGCCGTTTGCCGCGCCGTCGGCGACAAGGTTGCCGCCAATGACGACAATATCGCCGTTGACCGTCGCGTCTTTTTCAACTGTGGCGTTGCCGCCAATGACCACGAGACTGCCGTTCAATACGTCGCCGCTTTTGAGCGTGTAATTTTCGCCAATGCGGACAATATCTCCATTGGGGCTTTGGGCGTGGACGACGTTGGTCGGCGTCAACAAAAGCGCGAATAAAAGAAACAGGGAAATTAATTTTGACTTCATAATGAAGCTCCTTGAGGGGCGCGGCTGAAACGCCAGATTGAAATAGTCCACAACAAGCTGAAGCCAGCCAGCGCGGAAGCGATCACCATCCACGCGTAAGGCGGAAGGATATCGGGAATGACTTTTAGAAACACGGAGATCATCTCGGCGAAGATTTGCAGCGAAGTGACGGTAAATAGAAAATAGCCAATCGCTGCGGTAATCCATTCTGCGGGAGAAAGAAGGAAGGCGTAAACGTAAGGCGCGGCAAGCCAGGCGAACAGGATCGCGCCCGTTAGTATCAGCAGGAACGCGCCCCAGAATTTACGGCGGCGTTCCGCGATTTTTTGCGCGGCGAGGCGAATCTTGAAGCGCGAGGTAAAACCCGGCGCGGGGGAAATCATCCGCGCGGCGCGGAGCGCAAATCCAGTTTCGGCAAGCGCGGCGCAAGACGAGCAAGTCCGCAAATGGGAATCCAATTCGCGCTGCTCGGCTTCGTTTAGTTTTTTATCGTTCAAAAGCCAATCTTCAAAATGCTGGCGCTTCATAGGGTCTCCTTTCGGCTTCGGCGGCGTCCTGTTGCCGCCACAGCCCTGCCAGTTCGCGGCGGGCGCGGTGCAGGCGGCTCTTCACCGCGCTGACCGTCAACCTTAACGATTCGGCAATCTCTATTTCGGAATAATCGTACCAATAACGCATGATGATTGCGGCGCGGTCGGTCGCGTCTAAATCGTCGAGCATGGCTTGAACGCGCTCGCGGGTTTGCCCGTTGACCAGGGATTTTTCGGGGTCGGGCGCGTCGAGGTCGGGCAGTTCAAAGGTGTTGCCGTCTTCGTCTTCCGTATCCATCGAAAACATGGAAAATTTTCTGCGGCGCAGTTTATCAATGCAGTAATGCGCGGCGATGGAAAGCAGCCATGTGGCAAACGGGCGTTTTGAGTCGTAGCGATTCAGGTGTTGATAAGCGCGTAGAAACGTTTCCTGCGCGGCATCTTCTGCGAGTTCAGGTTCGCCCAACATGCGATAACACAAGTTGAAAACGGGGTTTTGGTAGGTTTCGACGATCAGGGTAAACGCCTCGTCGCTGCCTTGTTGTGCCTGAATGATCCAGGTCTGCTCTTCGTTCACTCATGCTCCTTTTGACTTGCATTTACTTTACGCGGAAATGAGATGAAAGTTGCGGGGGGGAAAGTAATTGGTAATTGGTGATTGGTGATTGGACTCCCCTCCAACTACCAATCTCTAATCTCTACTCACTAATTACCTAATGATGATGCCCTTCACCCTCTTCGCCTAAAATATTTTCCCAACGCGCAAGAGAATCTGCGCGCTGAGCAAAGAAGATTGCAATGACGGTTGTGAGCGGCACGGCGGCGATCAGTCCCAGCGAACCGACCAGCGTGCGGACGATTTCTTCGGCGATGAAAGAGAAATTGACGATGTAGCCGTAATCGCCATGACCGAGCGAGAACATCAGCATCATCGGCAGCGACGCGCCCGCGTAAGCCAGCACCAATGTATTGACCGTCGCCGCGACATGATCCTGTCCGATTCGCATGGCAGAGTTGTACAGCGCGCGGAATCCAAAATTCGGGTTCGCGTGGCGTAGTTCAAACACGGCGGCGGATTGCGTCGTCACGAGGTCGTCCAACACGCCAAGCGCGCCGATAATCATGCCGCCGAGCAACAATCCGCGCAGGTTGATGGGCGTTTCCATCATCTGTATTAAGAACATCACGTTTTCATCGCCCGTGCCGTTCAGTTTGGTGAAGACGACAAACAGCGCCGAGAGCGCGCCCGTGAGCAGCAAAACGAGAATCATGCTCAAAACAGAGGCGTGCGTTTTCAACGTCCAGCCGTAGGTGAGGTATAGCGAAATCCCCAATAAAATCGCAGAGCCGATGATGCTCACGCGCAGCGGGTCTTCGCCGATCAAAATATGCGGGATGATATATCCGATGATGACATACAAACTGAACGCCATGCTCAATAACGCGCGGATTCCCTTCCACGCGCTGATGAGGATGATGGCGAGCGCGAAGATCCCCGCCAGCCACAGAATCGGCGCGGCGCGGACAAAATCTACAAAATACGCGTTGACCACGTTTTCGGGAGTTTTGCTAATCGAGACGAGGATTTTCTCGCCCGCCGCCAGCGAATATTCGTCCGAACGGATTTGGCGTTTGCCGTAATCAATTTCCATCTCGACGCCCGCGTACTTTCCTTCGAGAATTTTCACGCGCGCAATTTGATACGCCTGCATCCGACCGCCCATCTCGATATTGCCTTCTTCTATAATTCGAGTCACCTCCGCGCGGACCGTATCCGAGCCGAAGGTGGAAAATCCGCCGCCGGGCAATTGGACTTTTGAAAGCGTCAAATAAACCAGCGTAAGGGCGAGCAGCGCAAGGGGAAAAAACCATTTAGCGTTTTTCATAGACGGGATTATAAACCGACCTTGCGGCGAAATAAAAAAGTTGACAGCCGCTCGCGCAACTGTCAACTTTTCACTGCTCACTGATTACTGATTACTGTCCACTGATTACTGATACTCTCCCGCATCTTCATCTACAGTCATCATCGGCTCTTCGGCGGGACGTTTGTCGAGGAATTGCAGCGTTTGCGCCACAACTTTGGTAAAGTATCGCGTCTCGCCCTTATCCTCGAATTTATCCGTTTTCAGGCGACCTTCCAAAAACACAAGGCTGCCCTTCTTCAAATACTCCTGACATACCTCGCCAAGCCGTCCCCACGCCTCGATATTGACCCACTCGGTAGCCTCTTTGCTCTCGCCGCTTTTATCCTTCCAGCGGGAAGTCACGGCAAGGCTAAAATGCGTCACTTTCTTGCCCGTAGGGGTGAACTTGGTCTCAGGGTCTCTGCCCAAATGACCGATCAATTGAACGCGGTTTAGAGTTGGCATGTCAACCCCGCTTTCATTTCATAGCTTTTAGATGCATGTGTACGTGTCATTTTTATCTCCTTTTTTATCTAAAAGAATAATTACACCGTAAAGAAAGTAATCAGAACTTCTCAAATCCCCGTCAAGGTGTCACCCTGAGCGTTAGCGAAGGGTCTTTGAAACTATCGTAAAGATTCCTCGCTCTGCTCGGAATGACATTGGCAAGAGAAAAAAACAAAAAGACTTAATTTACGTTGTAATAATTAGGTTGTGTCGAACAGGTTTATACTTTATGCTGCGGCGGGCGTTTCAGCGGTCTCCGCAGGTTTCGCTTCGCCTTCGGCGGGGACGTTCTTCAAGACGAGCATCCCCGTCTTCATTTCGACGACGACCTTTCCGACGGGAAGAGCGTCTAACGCGCCTTCTTTGACTTCCCTTGAGAAGAAGAACATCTTGCCATTGGTGTGCAGGTAGTAGGTAGTTCCTTTTGAATTCGTATGCGAGTAAGCCATTTTTTCTCCTTTTTGATTGATGGTAAATAAAGTGTAGAACAAAATTTCTAGGCTGTCAAGTAAAAAATCAGATGCTTGTCTAGTAAAATTAAGCGGAATGTGACATGACAATCATAACCTCCCTCCCTGATTTAAGAGCCGCGCGGCT
>JAQTWR010000403.1 GCA_028689195.1 Anaerolineales bacterium
AATCGTGGCGGGGGTTGCGCCCGCATCGCGCGTTTGCTTTTCCATATCCCGCGCAAGTTGCAGATTTAGCGGATGCGGAAGTCCGTGCGTGATGACGGTGGATTCGAGCGCGACAACCGGCAGGTTGAGGTTGAGCGCGCGCGCAACTTCTGTGTTGAAAATAATGTGCGAATTTTTCATGCGGTTTTCTTTACCCAATGCGCGGCGGGTACGAGCGCGTTGATGTTGCGTAACGCCTTCTCGATGTTGTCAAGGTCGCGCTGTTTGTCCTCTTCTGAGATTTTATTGTCGTTCTGAATTAATGTTTTTCCCGCAAGCAGTTCTTTGCGGAAGGCTTTTAAGATTTCGTGCGAGATGCTGACCGCGCCTTTCTTGCTTGGGTCGCGGAACTGGTCGTACTGGCGCATGAAGTGCGGATTGTTTGCCAATTCGGGGTTGCCTTTCAATAAATCGTTGAGTTCCTTGAACGAGATCGTTTCCTTGCTTAGTCCGCCGCGCGCGGCGTAATTTGCAACCACCACGCCCTCCACCAGCCGCAGGAATTCTTTGGATTCATGCTGCTTCTTCAGGCGTTCCACCGCGCCGCGTCTCTTTGCGTTTTCGCGCGAGAGGGTCAGCGCGTCTTTGTGTTTTTCAAGGATTTGTTCGTTGAGCAGTTTCCATGTGCCCACGTCTATCCATTCGACGTAGACACCCATTGCGGCGGCTTTTTCTGTGAACGCTTTTTCAAAAAACTGCGCGGTAATCATGCTGCGCGATTTGAAACTTGGCGCGGCGGATTTTTTCTTTTTGTCAAGATCGGGCTGCCCTCCCGTTAATTCCACGCGCATTTGCGCGATGCTCTGCTCGTTATCTGAAACCGCGTTGATTTCCTTCTGGCTGATGCTCGCAAGGATTTCGCTCAGCGTGTGCGAGGTGATGATCCTCTCCAGTTCCGACATGATGAGCGGAATGGCGGTGACGTTCCACGGGAAGGCGACTCCCGCCGCCGAAGAAGGTTCGGGCGTGATGGTCGTTTGATTGTAGACGAGAGATTTCACCGCGTCTTCGTCGAAGTTGTACGCCTCGCCTTGAATGGTGGCGCGTTCCTCTTTATCTTTGCGCGCAACGCTGAAAATGGCTTTGACGTCGTGCGCTTCTATGGGGATGCCGTCTTTGGTGCGCGACTTGACGACGATATTGCTGGCGAATTGGTCGCGCAGGTTGATGATGGCGTACTCGCGCTTGCCTACCTCGTCGTATTTGCCAATCTCGCGGATGCGCTCGAACCTGCCGAGATTCCACGGTTTGCTGCGCGGATAGATGACCTCAGGTTCGCCGTTTACTTTTTCGAGCAGCGCGGCGCTGTCTAAATTGACCTGAATGATTCCCGGTCCGCCGATGAGGATTAACGGCGAGCGTTCGTCTTTTTCGGATATTTTGCCTTCTTTGATGGTGATTTTCTCGCTGCCATACCCAAAGGTGACTTCTTCAAGAAAATCGGCGGCAAGGTCTTCGTCGTTCAATTCGTATACGTCGTCGAGATACTGCGCCGCCATTTTGCGCGCGAGGTTGTACGAGACCGACATCAAGGGAAGATATTTCAGCGCGCTCATCGCCGCGATAATAGCGGCGAACATCATGAAATTTGATTTTCCTATGACGCCAAAAAGCGCCAGAAAAAAAACGGTCGCGCTGAGCGCCGCCCATGTAATCAAGCGGATTCTGCCGCGCATTTGATTGCGGAGTTCCACGCCATCGTCGCTTAATGAGAAAAGCAGCGTCTCAAACCGTTCGCGTTTGGGGGATTTTTTCATCATGTTAACTCCCCTCCTGCGTGTGCGGTAAATTCTCGGAACTGTTGTCTAATAGCCATTTCCAAATATCTTCCAACTTCCGCAATTCCGCGTCCATCTCGCTGTTCGCGCCGCTTTGACTGAGAATATGTTCCTTCAGCGGTTGAATCAATAATTGCAGAGTCTTGAACGGATTTTCCTGCGGATGAGTGACCTTGCCGCTGAATTGTTTTGCGGCGAGGCGCGCAAAATTCTTGCCGGCTTCTTCGCGCGCGACGGTTTCTATCACGCCTTCTTTTTCTTTCAGCGCCGCTTCTTCTTTTCTGGCGATGTTCAGCCACTCGGCGCTCCATTGCGCGATGATTTGGTCTTCCAACGTCGGGTCGGTAAAATGGACGTTATGGATTCGTACTTCCGTGATTTCCAGCCCGCGTGTTTGCAGTTGTTTGAATTCGGGGCTTTCCACCCATTCGCCGTGCTGAATGCCCGTCTCGTCCAGAGCCTCTACGTTTTCGTAACGCACGCGCTTATTGATCATCTTCTCGATGATTTGCAAGCCGCTTTCGTTCGCTTCTTCGTCATTGCTTCGGGCGCGTATATTCGCCGTCTTATTGGCGATAGCCAAACTGCTCGTCGGGTTCGGGGGAATCACAGTGAACAAATCGTTCAATTTGAATTTACGCACATACTCGCGCCAGATGTTTACCACCAAATGCGCGGGGAGTTTGTTCCACTCCATGCGCGATTTTTCCCCGCCGCCAAGTTGAACCACCTCGCGGGTGATGGCGTTCCGCGCGGAAACTTCGTCGTACCTGTATTGCGAGGTCACGCCGCTTTCGGAGGGCTTGATCTCGACGGGGCGTTTGATTCCAAATTTGATGCTGATCGTCGCAGAAATTTCAAACCCGTCGCGGGTCAAGCCGTTCGTCTTTTGCTCGCTGTTCATCGTCGGACCAATGAACAACCATTG
>JAQTWR010000064.1 GCA_028689195.1 Anaerolineales bacterium
CGGGACCCGTGTAGATTTCGCCGTCGGGCATGTTGTATGTGCCGTAGGAATTCATAAACGCGCGCCCCTTGACCGATAAAGTCAAATCAACATTCGGTCCGCGCAACACGACTTGATTCTTGCCCTTCATAAAGTCAACGGCTTTTTGCTGGTCTTGCTCCACGCTTTTCCAAAACTTGATCGGGTCTTCCTCTTGCGCGTGGACGGAGCCGAACACGAAGTCTTCATACTCTTGCAGACTCATTCCCGCTTCTTGCGCGTACGCTTCTGTGGGATAGAGCGTGGTCACCCATTTGAAGATTCCCTCCGCGCCGCGACGCATCTGCGCTTCGGTGATGGCGCTGACGGCTTTGCCGCGTCGCTGCGAACGCGAAGCGTCCATATTCGATTGCGAGCGCGTATTCGTGGTCGAGTGAATCCGAATGCGCGATTCAAAATTATCGTACGCCAATTTATGAAGCGGCGGCGCGTAATCTAATTGCGCGTCGTTGCCTTTCATTATCAATAAATCCTCGTGTCCGGGAATGAACATATCGGGCAGTTGCAGCAGCGGAACGGGATGCCCGCCTTTCTCTAATATCTTGATATAAAGTTCGCGCACGAGCGGTTCTGCGGCGGTGGTCGCTTCGATCAAAACGCGGTCGCCGGGGGTTACGCGCGCGGAGTGTTGTACCAACACGTCGGCAAATTTTGAAACGCGGGAATCAGCCATGAAAAATCTCCTTGGAGGATATGCGAGCGTTCCGATTATATCATTTGACTTCTTGGGCTTTGCCGCCGTTTCTTGCAATTCGCCTTCATCCCCCATATAATGTGACCGATGAATATAAACTCGCGTTTTGAATCAATACTGAAATGGCTTGTCCCGTTTGCCGCGATCTGCGCGATTGCGGCGTGGATGTATATCGCCCCTGAAGGCGCGCTTGGAAAATTAGACGCGGTCGGTTACGCGGTCTGCCATCGCATTGACGCGCGCTCGTTCCACGTCGGCGACCGCCAACTTCCGCTGTGCGCGCGCTGTACGGGAGAATTTTTCGCGGCGGGCATTGGACTCGTCTTTCAAGGTTTTGTCAGCGGAAGGAAAAACAAACTTCCCTCGCGCGGAATTGTCGCCGTCCTTATTTTATTTTTCCTCGCCTTCGGCATTGACGGCAGCAACTCGTATCTTTATTTGCTCAAACAAACCTCGCAAAATAGACTGGATATGATTCCAAATTTATATATTCCAAACAGCGTCTTGCGCCTTTTCACGGGCAGCGGAATGGGCATAGCGCTCGCGGCGGTCTTATATCCCATTGTCAATCAAACGCTGTGGCGCGCGCAGGATGACCGTCCCGCGCTGGAATGGAAATCGTTCGGCGCGCTTACCGCGTTGATCGTGATTGTGGATTTGCTTATCCTCACCGACAGCCCCATTGTGCTGTATCCCATCGCGTATGTCAGCGCGTTAGGTTCGTTGTCCCTGCTTGTGATCGTCTTCGCTATGTTGTGGATTATGATCATGCGGCAGGAGAACGCGTTTGAAAACCCGCGCCAACTTTGGCTTCCGCTTTTGGCGGGTTTGACGCTGGCGCTGTTGATGATTCTCAGCATTGACCTGTTTCGCTTGCGGCTCACCGGCACATGGGGCGGGTTTCCGGGAATTACGGGATAAAGAAAAAGGAGAAAACATGGAAATGTTGCTCGGCGTATTTTCAGCCTTTGGGCTTTCAGCCAGCGCGGGATTGAACGCGTATATTCCGCTGCTGGTCGTGGGCGTCATCGCGCACTACTTCCCCGACACGCTAAAACTCAGCCAACCCTGGGATCTGATCGCCAATCCATATATTCTCATTCTGCTCGGCGCGCTGGTCATCATCGAAACGCTCGCCGATAAAATTCCCGCGGTCAATCACATCAACGACTTGATTCAAACTTTCGTCCGCCCCGCCGCGGGAGCGGTTGCATTTGCGGCGAGCGCAAAGGTCATCACAGACGTTCATCCCGTCATCGCGCTCGCGTGCGGATTGCTCGTCGCGGGCGGCGTGCATATCGTCAAATCGGCGGCGGTGCGTCCGGCGGTCACAGCCACAACGGGCGGCGCGGGCAACATCCCCGTATCCATCGCAGAAGACGTTACCGCAGTCGGCGTATCCATTCTCTCTGTCATCCTGCCAATTCTCATGGCGATTCTGCTGGTCGTATTCATTATCCTTTTGGCGTTGTGGTTTTCGCGCCGCAAGAAACAAACCGCCTGATATAATCAGGAAAACATTTTTTCAAGGAGAAGAAATTATGAATGAAATGCCTGTTACTCCCGAAGCGCCCAAAAAAAATAACAAAGCGATCATCATCGGCGTCGTTGTAGTTGTTCTGCTCTGTTGTTGCTGCGTCGGAATTTTTGGCGCATCCTGGTTGTGGAACAACGGCGATGCGCTCATTCAATCGCTTGGCTAGGTAATTCTATAAAAAAATCCTCCGCGTAAACGGAGGATTTTTTTATCCCAAACACTCGACCATAATTTTCACGCGGATAATTTCCCCGATCTTCGGCGCTTCCTTCAAGCGGATGAAAAGCCCGCGCGTTGTCTTAACGCGGAACTGGTCCTGCTTAAAAAATATATCCTCGACTTCAAGTTGAATCTCGTCCCCGCCAACATCCGATTGTTTTACCAGCAGCGAAACTGATTCGCCCGCCGAATGTTTGTGCCCGCAAGTTACGTCGAACGCGCCAAACGCCGTGACCATGTTTGTCGTTCCGCGCCCGTCGTTTTGCAATTTCACCCTCCCTTCGATAATATTCCCCACCCCCAGCATCCGCGCCGCGTGGATGGAATTTGGATGATCCCACACATCGGCGGGAGAACCGTCGCGGATAATTTCGCCGTCGTGCAGCAATAAAATCCTATCCGCAATCGTAAAGGCTTCGTCTTGATCGTGCGTGACGTAAATGGCGGGAATTTTCGTCCTATGCAAAACGGCGCGCAGTTCGTGGAGTAAATCTTCTTTCAAAGTTCTATCCAGCGCGCCGAGCGGTTCGTCGAACATGAGCAGGCGCGGTTCGACCGCCAGCGCGCGCGCCAGCGCCACGCGCTGCTGCTCGCCGCCTGAAAGTTCGGTCACTTTGCGCGCGGCGAACCCTTGCAAGTTGACCGTCTCCAACATGTCGGTCACGCGCGCGTTGATTTTTTCTTGCGAAATATTTCTCATCTTCAAACCGAACGCGACGTTGTCGAAAATATCGAGGTGGGGGAACAATCCGTAATCTTGAAAGACCAGACCAAAATCGCGCAGATGCGGCGGGACTGAAGCGAGGTCAATATGGTTAAATAGAATCTCTCCGCTTTCAGGGAACTCCAGCCCGGCAATCATCCGCAGCAGCGTGGATTTTCCGCTGCCCGACGCGCCAAGCAAACAAATCGTTTCGCCCGCGTTGACTTTGAAAGAAATATTTTTGAGCAAAGGTTTTTGCTCGTAGGATTTTTTAACGTTGACAAGTTCAAGCATGGCGTAATTATAAAGACCTTTTCAGAAACTTCCCGTTTGAGTATGCTACAATCCCTGCGAATTGGAAAATAAAAAACTATGAATCAAAATCATCACTCAGGATTTATCGCAATTGTCGGACGACCCAATGTGGGCAAGTCCACGCTCGTCAACGCGCTGCTCGGTCAAAAGGTGGCGGCGGTTTCTCCGCGCCCGCAAACCACGCGCCGCCGCCAACTTGGAATTCTCACCGTCGAAAACGCGCAAATCGTTTTTGTGGATACGCCGGGAATTCATCAGGCAAAACACAAACTCGGCGAATTTCTAAATTACGAGGCTGAAGAATCTTTGCATGGCGTGGATGCGATTCTCTGGCTCGTGGATTCATCCTCCGCGCCGACAGAGGACGACATCCGTATTGCGGGTCTGCTCGTCAATGCGGCGCGGAGAATCCCTACTTTGTTGGTTCTCAACAAAATGGATATTCTCTCCCCCGAGGCGGAGCCGCTTCGCGTTGAAGAATATTCCAAATTGCTGAATCAAACCGAAGTCAAGAAAATATCCGCGTCAAAAAAAATCGGCTTGGACGAACTTCTCGAAGCGCTGATCAATCTTCTTCCCATGCGCCCCGCCGAATATCCCGAAGAACAGATCACCGATTCTTACGAGCGCGACATCGCCGCCGATTTGATCCGCGAATCGTGTTTGATTCAATTGCGCGACGAAGTGCCGCATAGTTTGGCGGTGCGTGTGGACGAGTTCAAAGAACGCGAGAATGGCATGGCGTACATCGCCGCGACGATTTTCGTGGAGCGCGAATCGCATAAGGGCATTGTCATCGGCGAAGGCGGGAAAATGCTCAAGTCTATTGGCAGCGCCGCGCGCAAAGAGATCGAAGAAATGGGCGGCAGAAAAGTCTTCCTTGAATTGCGCGTGAAGGTTTCCAAAGATTGGCGCGACAACCAGAATATGTTGAATCAGTTCGGGTACATCAAGAGAAAATAACGGCTACCTTCCCTTTAACGGCATAAAGCCTTCGCCCAACGCCTCATGCACGACTCCGATGACCATGAACGCATTGGGGTCAATTTCGTTAACGACGGCTTTGAGCGTGGCTACTTCGGCGCGGGAGATGACGCAATACAAAACGGGACGGGCTTCTCCTGTATACGCGCCTGTGCCGCTTAACATGGTTACGCCGCGTTGCATGTCTTTTAGCACGCTTGCGGCGATTTTGTCCACTTCATTGGTTACGATCATTACGGTGCGCGCGGTCGTGCCGCCTTCGAGGACGGTTTCTGAAACCAGCCCGCTGACGTATAGGGTGATCATCGCGTACAGCGCCTGCTTCCACCCGAAGACAAAACCCGCCGCGAGAATCACGCCCGTATCTACCATGAGGTAACTTTGCGTCATGGAAACTCCGCGCCAGTGATTGAGAATCCGCGCGAGAATATCCGAGCCGCCGCTCGTGCCGCGCGCGCGATAGACCAATCCATAGCCAATGCCGCCGACAATCGCGCCGTATAACGCGTTGAGGAAAATATCGCCTTGCAGGTCGTTAATCAAAACTTGCGAATATCGCATAAAGGGCGGAATGTTCAACAGCAAGTCTGTGAACAGCGAATAAGTGAGGATGGCAACCGCTGTCCGCGCGGCGAATTTTGCCCCGCCCAGAAACCGCCACCCCAAAATAAACAGCGGAATATTCCCGAATAAGATCATCAAGCCGATGGGCCAGCGCGTAAAATGATTGACAATTTGCGCTACTCCGCTCACCCCGCCCGAGGCGAGATTGGCGGGGACGAAGAACAGGCGTAACGCCACAGCCTGTATCAGGCTGGAGAATATAATCAAAACGTAGTCGCGGACGGCGGGGTAATATTTTTTCATGCGGCGATTGTACTTGTTTTTCAGGGCGGAAAAATCTCCGCTTAAATTAAAAAGGCTGGATGGGAACTCATCCAGCCTTGCCGCATAATTTTACTTTATGCTGAAAGGGCTAACTCTGCAATCAATTCTTGCGGCAAAGAAATCGGGGAAAAGAGACTGGCTGGGAATAAATAATCTTCGCCCGATTCGTCAATGACGCGAATCATTTTATGACTTTCCGCTTCCTTGTCTGGAATTGTTTGGTAGATTTTTCGCGGTTCCAGCGAGGCTTCGTAGCCATTATTTTTTAAGCGCACTATAAATTGAGAAGTCGAGTTTGTATTCATTTTATTTTCGTTAGATCGCCTTGCGCGCTTTAGGCATGTCGCCCTGAGCGCCAGCGAAGGGTCTCTACGACAATCTCAGAGTTTCTTCGCTTCGCTCAGAATGACATGCGTAAGGCGAGTCCGTTATTTTTCGTTCTGCATGGTAATTTTATTATATCGCTTTCCTCTTTTGGTACAATCGCCTCCTATGAGAATAAAAAACTGGCAATTTTGGCTTGGCTTGTTAATTAGCGTCGTCTTCATCTGGCTTTCGCTGCGCGGACTTAAACTCGACGAGTTTTGGGCTACGGTTCAAAAAGCGAATTACATCTGGTTGATTCCGGGCATTGGCGTGTATTTCATCGGCGTATGGGTGCGGGCGTGGAGGTGGCATTACCTGCTCAAACCGATTAAAGAAATCCCGACCAAAACCATGTTCCCCATCACAACGATTGGATATATGGGCAATAATATCTATCCCGCGCGCGCGGGCGAAGTGCTGCGCGCCGTGATTCTCAAACGCAAAGAAGGCGTGCCCGTCTCCGCTTCGCTGGCGACCATCATCGTGGAAAGAATCTTCGACGGCGTGGTGATGCTGGCGTTTGTGTTCGTCAATTTATCCGAGCTCGCCAAGTTGACGGGGGCTTCCGGTTTTGTAGGGAATATTCAACAAGTTGCGATTATCGGCACGGGAGTTTTTCTCGGCGCGTTGTTTGTCTTTCTGCTCGCGGCGATGTTCCCGCAGGTCACGGCGAAGATTGGGATTTGGTTTATCGAACGCTTTACGCCGAAGAGACTGCGCGAAAAACTCGTCGGCATTATGAATAAGTTTTTAGACGGGCTCGCCTCGCTGCGTTCCCCTTTGAACGTGTTGATGGTTTTCTTTACTTCGGTCATCATCTGGCTTTTGGAAACGGGAAAATATTGGTTCGTGATGCACGCATTCAACTTCAGCGTTTCATTCTTCGCGTTGATGCTGATGAACGGGATCGTCAATCTCGCCACCACCATTCCCTCCGCGCCGGGGTATATCGGCACGTTCGACGCGCCCGGCATCGCCGTCCTCGCCGCGTATGGCGTGGAGCAAGCCACTGCGGCGGGATACACGTTGACTCTGCATGTCGCGCTCTGGCTGCCGATTACGCTGCTCGGCGCGTATTACATGACGCGCGAAGGAATCAAATGGAGCGAAAACATCCGCGCCGAAATGGAAGTTCAAAACTGAGCGGAATCGCATGAGAATTCTTTCGGTAGATCACGGCGAGAAAAGAATCGGGCTTGCGTTGAGCGACGAAACCGCGACCATCGCCAGCCCGCTTAAGGTCGTGGAGCATATCTCGCGCGCGATTGACGCCGCGCAGGTTGCGGAAATCGCCGCGCAAAACAACGTCGCGTTGATTGTCGTCGGGCAATCGTTCGACGACGAGGGCGCGCCAAATCCTGCAGGCAGGCGCGCCGCCCGCTTTGCGGACGAACTCAAAAATCAAACGAACATCCCAATTGAAATGTGGGACGAATCCTTCAGCACGCAGGAAGCCCGCAGCGCGAGAATTCAACTCGGCGTGTCGCGCAAAAAACGCGCGGGGCATCAGGATGCGTTTGCGGCGGTGGTTATTTTGCAATCGTATTTGGAAAGTCGCAGGGCGCAAGCGGCAAGTTAAAATCCCCTTATTATGCGTCGTTATCACATTGTATTAATCATCCTCGCAATTTTTATACTCGCCGCCGTCGCGTTCGGATATATTCCCGCGCGCGCGTCGCTGATGTATGGTCCGCCCGCCAAACACCTCGGCGTTTCGCAGCGCGTTGATTATTCGGCGCGGCTGCTCGCGCATGGCGGCGCGCTCACCGCTCCGCTCGACGCAAACGGCGGCGAACAATCTTTCTCCATCGCGGCGGGCGAATCCGCGTTCTCCATTGCAGAGCGTCTTCAACAAGCCAGCCTTATTTCCGATTCGCAAACCCTGCTCGATTACCTCGTTTACACCGGTCTCGATCTCGCCATCCAATCGGGCGAATACAAACTCAGTCCCGCGCTTTCGATCATTGATATTGCCCGCGCTTTGCAAGACGCGACTCCCGCCGATATACCCTTCGTCATTTTATCGGGCTGGCGGATGGAAGAAATCGCCGCGTCGCTGCCCACCTCGGGGCTGGATATTTCCCCCGCCGATTTTTTATCTGCCGCGAATACGACGCGACAAATCCCCGACCTTGAAGTTTCTCCCGCTTCGATGGAAGGATTTTTCTACCCCGATACGTACATCCTGCCGCGCGAGACGACCATTGACCAGTTGCTCGATTCAATTTCAAGAAACTTTGCACAACACATCACCGACGATCTGCGCGCGGGTTTTGCGGCGCAAGGCTTGGATACGTATCAAGCGGTAACGCTCGCGTCCATCGTTCAGCGCGAATCAATCCGCGACGAAGAGCAGCCGTTGATCGCGTCTGTGTTTCTCAATCGCTTGAAAATCGGCATGGCGCTCGGCAGCGATCCTACCGTGCAATACGCGCTTGGATATGACTCCGTAAATCAAACATGGTGGAAAAATCCATTATCGTTGGACGATTTGAAATTTGATTCTCCGTACAATACTTACCTCTACGCGGGTCTGCCTCCCGCGCCGATTGCGAATCCCGGTTTGAGCGCGCTGCAATCTGTGGCGTTTCCCGCCGAATCTGAATATTATTATTTCCGCGCCAGCTGCGACAATTCGGGCTATCACGTTTTTGCGGTCACTTTGGAAAAACAAATTTCAAACGCTTGTGAACAATAGCATTTATAATAGGGCTGTGTTCAAAATCCCATACTAAAGGAGTTGTTGATGAGACCTGTTTATGCAATCTCAGGCGGGGTTTCCAAGTTTGCTAAAGCCCGCCCCGACAAGACCTTCCAGGCAATTATCAAGGAAGCGTACGATTACGCCATCCAGGATATTGGCTTGGACTTCCCGACCTTCACGCGCATTGTGGACGGTTCGGTGGCGTCGTATTTCTCGGATCATTTTTCCCGGCAGTTGATGGCGGGAATTATGGCGCAGGATTATCTTGGGCTGTGTCCCAAGCCAAGTCACCGCGTAGAAGGCGGCGGCGCAACCGGCGGACTTTGCTTTCAAGAAGCGTGGAAGTCTGTTGCCAGCGGTCACATGGATGTTTGCGTGGCGTACGGTTTTGAAACCATGTCTCATGTGGAAACATGGAAGGGAAATGAATTTATCGCTCTAGCCTCTGACGTGTCGTTTGACTATCCCGTCGGAGGTTTTTATTCCGGCTACTACGCCATGATGGTCACGCGCCACATGAAGGAATTTGGCACGACGCCAGAACAATTGGCGCACGTCAGCGTGAAGAATTACGGCAACGCGTTCCACAACCCATACGCGCAGAAGAGTCAGCGCATCAGTATTCAGGATGTGCGCAACTCGCCGATGGTGGCGTGGCCCCTCACGCGCCTCGACATCTGCGTCATGTCCGACGGCGCGGCGGCGACCATTCTCGTTTCAGAGGAAGGCTTGAAGAAACTGGAAGATGCCGGGGCGCAGATTCCGCGTCCGCTTGTTAAAGTCACGGGCATTGGGCGCGGAACGGATATGATGCGTATGGCGGATCGTCCGCATGTGGACTATGATTTCTTCATGGAAAACTACGCGACCGAGCAGGAGAAAAACTCTGACGAGACGAAGGCGTATTATAAAAAACTTTGGGATCATGGCACGCGCTATCCGGGCGTTCACTCCTTCCGCGCGGGACGCACTGCGGGCAACATGGCGTACAAGCACGCGGGCGTCAAAGACCCGTTGAAAGAACTTGATTTTGTCGAACTGCACGACGCGTACACGTCTTCTGAAATTCAAACGTATGAAGATATGGGGCTGTGCAATTACGGCGAAGGCGGGGCGTTCGCCGAATCGGGCAAAGCCTTTTTGCCGAATATTGATTACGGTTTGAAGTTGAAAGATAAAACCGTTTGCGCGGTGAATCCTTCGGGCGGGTTGATTGCCTGCGGGCATCCCGTCGGTGCGACGGGACTCATGCAAGGCGTGTTCGCAATTTGGCAACTTCAAGGCACGATCAAGAAACATTTCCGCGACGATAAACTTCAAGTCAAAGACGCGAAGCGCGGCGCGATTCACAGTCACGCGGGTACGGGAACTTACGTCTCCGTCTCCGTCTTGGAAAGAGAGGGTTAAGTCATGGCTAAATTACCTTCACAACGAGTTGAATCTTTGGGCGGCTTTGTCGTTCATGGAATTCCGTTCCCTGCGAACACCGACGAGGAATCGCTGCAATTTCTTAAGAAGATGGCGCCCATCCAGATCGAGCAGGAATATAAGATTATGTACCTGCATTCCTACGGACAGGACAGCCCGTGGTTTGCGGGGTTGACCAATAAACGCCTGCTCGCGTCGCGCGACGCCAAAAGCGGATACACCTACGCCAATCCGCGCGGACATGACGTGTATTCGGGCGACGCGACCAATTGGATTGACATCACCAATGTCCCCGCGAAAATACATGCGTTTACCGTATGCTACTTCGGCTCGGAAGAATTCCTGCCCGATTGTCCTTTCGTCCTTGCGCTGATTGAATTTGAAGGCGTGAATACTTTGCTGCTCACGCGCATCATGGGCGTTGACCCCGCCGCGCCCGCGCTCGATTGGATCGGCATGGAAGTCCAGCCGCGCTTCTTGCGTAATTCAAAATTGAAGCCGACGGATGTGTATTTTGTGCCGAAGGGCAGCGAGTAGTAATCAGTAAGCAGTGATTAGAAATAAAAGCGGACTCGGCTTTGGGCTGAGTCCGCTTTTTGTTTGTAACTTGCGCGGCGCTTTAAGGCGCCGGCGTTGCCGCAGGAACAGGAGTTATCTTTGCGGCTTCGTCTGCGGTTTGCGGCGTCCCGTTCATAATCCAGCGCATGAAGGCGTCTATCGCGTTCGGTTTCAATGCGCGGTTGGGCGGCATAACGCCGATGATCTCTTTGCCGTTTGCGTCCGAAATGGCGTGTCCCTGAATGACTTGCAGCAGGTAACTTTTCTCGTCGCCAGAGACGATGTTATTGTCGGCATGGTCGCCGGTTTTGAGCATTTCGTCGTAGCTTGTCATCAGGTAGTTGTTATTTTCCTTGCCGGCGCGGTGACAAGAGACGCAGTAGCGTTTCACAATCGGCTGGATGTGAACGTCATACGAAGGGACTTCGCCTTCTGCCAGCGGAGGGAATAACGGTTTGAGCGCCTCTGCGGGGACTTCAAAACGGTC
>JAQTWR010000404.1 GCA_028689195.1 Anaerolineales bacterium
TCAACCTGCGCGACGCGGGCGACCCCGTGGAGCAGGCGCGTTTATACGACGAACAAGGCGCGGACGAATTGGTCTTCCTCGATATTTCAGCCACGCACGAGGGACGCAAAACCACGCTCGATCTTGTGGGGCGCGTGGCAGATACGGTCTTCATGCCGCTCGCCGTCGGCGGCGGAATCCGCGCGGTGGACGATATGCGGAATTTGCTGCTCGCCGGCGCGGATAAAATCAGCGTCAACTCGGCGGCGGTGAACGACCCCAAACTTTTATCCGAAGGCGCGGCGCGATTCGGCGCGCAGTGTATCGTCCTCGCCATTGACGCGCGCCGCCGCGACGAATCAAATTGGGAAGTCTACGTCAACGGCGGCAGAATCCCAACGGGGTTGGACGCGGTCGAGTGGGCGGTGCGCGGCGTGGAACTCGGCGCGGGCGAAATCCTGCTGACCAGCATGGACGCCGACGGCACGCTCGCGGGCTATAACATCGCATTGACTCGCGCCATCGCGGAGGCGGTCAGCGTTCCCGTCATCGCTTCGGGCGGCGCGGGGACGGCGGCTCACTTCGCCGAGGTGTTGACCGAAGGCAAAGCCGACGCCGCGCTCGCGGCTTCTCTTTTCCACGACGGTAAATTGAAAATCGCAGACTTGAAAAAAGAATTGCAAAGCGCGGGCGTGAGCGTGAGGTTGTGACGCATGGAAATTTCTGAAATCAAATTTGACGCGGCGGGACTCGTCCCCGCGATTGTGCAGGACGCGGAAACGCGCGAAGTATTGATGTTGGCGTACATGAACGCCGAATCGTTGCGCCTCACCCTCGAAACGAACGAGACGCATTTCTGGTCGCGCAGCCGCAGCGAGTTGTGGCATAAAGGCGCCACATCGGGCAATGTGCAACGCGTGGTCGAAATCCGCGTGGATTGCGACGCCGACACGCTTTTGGTGTTTGTCCATCCGGCGGGTCCCGCATGTCACACTGGAAATCAAACCTGTTTTTATAGAGGCGTTTGAAAACGCAAAAAACCTTCTCCACGAAGTTCGCGTTCTTTGCGGAAAAGATTCGCGCGGCATTCATGCCGCGTTACAGAGGAAAATTTTATGAATATTCAATCATTGTATGAAATCATTCAAGACCGCAAAAATAATCCCACCGAAAAATCATATACCGCGAGTCTCTTTGCAAACGGCTTGCCGAAGATCGCGCAGAAAGTGGGCGAAGAAGGCGTGGAAGTAACCATCGCGGCGCTGGTTCAAGACGACCAGCGCGTCATCGAAGAGGTCGCAGATTTGACGTATCACACGCTGGTCTTGCTCGCCGCGCGCGGCATTGCTCCCGAACAAATCTTCGCGGAACTGGAGAAGCGCCACAAATGACGCGCATCCTTTTGCTGGATATTGACGGCGTGCTGGTGAAGCCCGGCGGATACCGCGCCGCGCTGCGCGCCACCGTCAATTATTTTATTCGTCCGCATTTTGAAATCGAAGAAAAAACGCTGGAAGATTTGGAACGGCGCGGAATCTCCAGCGAATGGGATATGTCGCCGCTGCTGGTCGCCGCCTATTGGGATTCGATCCTCGCGCGCCAGCCGATGAATCTACCCGCCGATGTTTTCTCCGCCGCCAAGTTGATCGAACGCCAGAGCCGCGAAAATGCGCCCGCGCATCTTTCCGTCCCGGAATTTGCGCTGGCGGCGGGTCAATATCCCGCAGAGACGGCGTTCCGCGCGGGCTGTTTCGCGTCCATCCCTTTTGAGTTGCGAAAAAATCTATTGACGCAAACGCGCAACGTCCGCGCTTCGCATCCCATGCGCGTCTTTCAACACTTCACGCTCGGCAGCGAAAAATTCTCCGAGACCTATAACCTGCCCGCCGAATTTGAAACCGAATCTTATTTGTTGACTCACGACGCTTCGAACATTGACGATTCGATTCGCGCCGCGCTGATGGATTTTTCGCTTGCGGCTTTCACCGCGCGCCCGTCCGCTCCGCCGCGCGAAGTGACCGCCGCGCAGATTGACTACGCCCCCGAAGCCGAACTCGCGCTCGAGTTGGTCGGCATGGAAAAAATTCCGCTCATCGCTTTCGGCAAACTGGAATATCTTGCCGCGCAATATCAACTCGAAGCGGTGGAACTTGTCAAGCCGTCGCCGATTCAAGCGCTGGCGGCGATTGCCGCCGCATGGACGGGCGACGAGTGGGCTGCGCTGCAAGCCGCCGCCGAATGGAAACGCAGCGGAAAAATTGACGGCGCGTTCGCAAAACTTCCGCGCGCGTTTGATCTCATCGTCGTCGAGGATACTATTGGCGGAATCCGCTCGGTGAAAGCGGCGGGAGAAATTTTGCAAAACGCGGGGCTGAACGTGAACGTCCTTCCGCTTGGTTTGACTTCGGGCAGCGCCGCCAAAGCGGAAGCGTTTGTCAAAGCGGGTATTCCGTATTTTGAAAATTGGGGCGAGATTGACTTGAAAAACGTCAATAACGCGAATAATGGTTAAGCCTGTTTCAAGAACTTTAGCCGCGAATTTCACGAATTCTCGCGGATTTTTAAACTAAGGGTTCGTAAAAATATAACCTCCCTTTGTTAGCGTCATTGCGAGCGCAGCGAAGCAATCTTTTATTCGTAAAATGGGGAGCGCTTCGTCGCTCCTCTCCTCGCAATGACGGAAGTTAAACGGCAAAAATTTGCGCTTTTTCGCTCTTAATCCATATAAACCGAGTAGCA
>JAQTWR010000405.1 GCA_028689195.1 Anaerolineales bacterium
TGTCTACGATGGAGCAAATTCACAAAGGCGTGAACGCCGTTGGCGAAGAAAACCTCGTCATCATGCACTGCACCAGCGCGTATCCCTGCGCGCCGGAAGAATTAAATTTGAAGATGATCGAAACGCTGCGCCGCGAATTTCCCAATACCCCAATTGGATATTCCGGTCACGAAGTGGGACTCGTCCCTTCGGCGGTTGCTGTTGCGCTCGGCGCGAGTTCGATTGAACGCCACATGACTCTGGATCGCGCGATGTGGGGCAGCGATCAAGCCGCGTCTGTCGAGCCCGGCGGATTCGAGAAGCTCGTCAAATATATCCGCGTGACCGAATCTGCGCTTGGCGATGGCGTGAAGAAAGTTTACGAATCTGAATTAGGTTCGATGAAGAAATTAAGAAGGGTTGTTAGCGAGTAATGATTTTACGGATTACGAATCACGTATTGCGTAATCCGTAGTCCGTAATCCGTAATGAGTTATTCATGGGATTGATTTCGCAACTCCGCCGCAATTTACGCCCCTTCGGCAAAACCGCCCAATCTATTTTGCGATGGCGGCGGTTTTCGTTTAATGATGCGCCGCCTGTTTTTGGAAACTCCAAACCTAAAAGCGGATCGCATTTGCTGTTGCAAATTTTGAACGGCTTTACGCAGATCATGCCGTATAAGTATGTAGAGGCTGATCCTATTCGGACAATAAAAAAGGATGGGGGACGGAGGACGGAAGACGCGATTGCTGCGGATTTGCAAAATGTTCCGCAGGGCGTCATCGGCTGGGGATATGTGGACGCGACGCCGAAAAATGTCGCGGTATTGTGCCAGCCGAATCGCGTCAATTATTTCATCTACCGCGACCCGCGCGATATGCTCGTTTCTCAGGTCTTCTTCGCAACCGATATGCACATAGAACACGGAATGCACGCATACTACAATTCCCTGCCCGATTTTGGCGCGAGATTAAATGTCGCCATCACTGGCATTGACCGTGACGGCTTGAAAATGGTCAGCGTGAAGGAACGCTATGAAGGCGTGTTTCAATGGCTGCAACAAAAATACGCGATGTGCATCCGCTTTGAAGATTTGATCAACAACCGCGACGCGACTCTTAACGCGATGCTCGACGCGGTGGAAAACATCGGCTACAAGATTCCAACTCCGCGCGAAAAATCATTATCCGTTTTAGTAGAGGCAATCCAACCGAAAAAAAGTCACACCTTTCGCTCTGGCAAAACGGGCGGGTGGAAAAGTCATTTCACTGAAGAACATAAGAATCTGTTCAAGGATGTGGCAGGGGATTTGTTGGCGAAGTTGGGATATGAGGAAAACAATGATTGGTAAGATGAACGAATTCTTCACCCAACGCATCAAACGCGGAATTGTCCGCAGACTTAATAACTTGAAAATCGCGCAAACAGCGCGGCGCGTAGCGCGCCGAGAGCCGCAACCATCAGGCGCGCCGGTCGTCTTCTTCAAAGCCTCCACCGGCATTGACGATCTTTCATGGAACAGCGGGTTTCATCTTTTGTCCTCATGGGCGTTGAGATTGAAAGGGATTCCCGTCGCATACTTTGGGTGCAATTCCGGCATGAGTCATTGTGTGCTGGGAACCAATCGCGATAATGTGCAGAAAGCGCCGCCGTGTAGATCGTGCGTGATGCAGTCGAAGGCATTGTATGCGGGGATCGGGTCAAAGGTTGAAGGTCAAAGGTCGGGCGTGAATTGGTTTGAATATCAGCGCGATGTGAAACTTGTAAACGCAATTGAAAAACTTTCTTTGCACGAGTTGATGAAATTTGAATGGGAAAATATTCCTCTTGGCGCCTTGTGTTTGCCGGGGCTTCGCTGGATTCTTCGCATTCATCATTTGAGCGACGACGAATCAACGCGCTATCTCCTGCGCGAATATATTCTCTCCGCGTGGAATGTGGCGCGGAAGTTTTTAAAATTTTTAGATGAGGTAAATCCGCGCGCGGTGGTTATCTTCAACGGACAGTTCTTCCCTGAAGCGACGGCGCGTTATATCGCGCAAAAACGCGGATTGCGCGTCATCACCCACGAGGTGGGATTCCAACCCGCGACCGCGTTCTTCACCGAGGGCGAAGCCACCGCGTCCCCAATTCCGCTGCCCGATGATTTTGAAATGAGCGAAGCGCAAAACGCAAAACTGGATGCGTATCTGGCGAAGCGTTTTCAAGGCGACTTCACGATGGCGGGCATCAAGTTTTGGGCGGATATGAAAGGACTGGACGAATCGTTTTTGAACAAAGCCGCGCAGTTCAAGCAAATTGTGCCTGTCTTTACCAATGTTATTTTTGATACCAGCCAGCCGCACGCCAACACGGTCTTTGAAGATATGTTCGATTGGCTCGATATGGTTTTGGAGATTGCGCGCGCGCGCCGCGATACGCTGTTCGTAATCCGCGCCCACCCTGACGAGTTGCGCGTCCGCAAAGCCAGCCGCGAGACGGTGGAAGGCTGGGTCGAAGATCGAAACGTAACCGCCGAATCAAATATCGTTTTTGTCAGTCCGAAAGAAACATTGAGCTCGTATGAGTTGATTCAAAAATCAAAGTTCGTGATGATCTATAACTCCACCATCGGCTTGGAGGCTGCGATCATGGGCGCGGCGGTGTTGTGCGCGGGCAAGGCGCGTTTTACGCAATATCCCACCGTGTTTTTCCCGCAGACGGTTGCAGGCGTAAGGG
>JAQTWR010000406.1 GCA_028689195.1 Anaerolineales bacterium
GGGTGATCTGGTAATGATAGCTTCGCGCAACTTGGGCGAACCCCTGCAAGAAACATGCGCGCGGGTAAAGTCCGGCGTTTGTTTGTGCGGGCGCGCATCTCAAAGCAGAAGGATCCAATTTTCAGCCGAGGTGGACGCCCGCCACGAAGTTCATTACGATGGCATGACCCCCCACGGGCATTACAACATCCCGATATTTTTAATCGGCAAACTCAAAGGGGTGTTGGCGCTCTATCTTTGCGAGGGACATATCCGCGATGAGCGCGAAATTGAATTCCTGCGGATAGTGGCAAATACGCTGGCTGGTTTGATCGAACGCGCCCACGCGCAGGAGGAAATCCGCCGCGCAAATGCCGAGCTTGTTCTGACGTATGAAACCACTCTGGAAGGCTGGTCGAACGCGCTTGAACTTCGCGATAAAGAAACCGAAGGACACACGCAGCGCGTCTCAGAGATGACCTTGCAGTTGGCGCGCTCGATGGGGCTGCCCGAGGAAGATCTGGTTCACATCTGGCGCGGCTCGTTGTTGCATGATATTGGCAAGATGGGCATTCCCGACAACATCTTAAGAAAGGCGGGTCCGCTAACAGACGCCGAACGGGATGTTGTATCCTGTCATCCGCAAATCGCTTTTGACCTGTTAGCCTCTATACCTTTCCTTCGTTTGGCTTTGGATATTCCCTACGCCCACCATGAAAAATGGGACGGTTCCGGCTATCCGCGCGGCTTGAAGGGCGAAGAGATTCCTTTAGCCGCGCGGATTTTTGCGGTTGTAGATGTGTGGGACGCGCTAACCTCCAACCGCACCTATCGGGAGGCGTGGCCGCGCGATACGACTCTCGAATATATTCGCAATCACTCTGGCTCGCATTTTGACCCTCATGTAGTGGAGGCGTTCTTTGCCATGATGGGCGGCGAATAACGCGTTATTTCACCAGCTCGCTCAAACCCGCCGCGATGATGTCTATTTTCGGATTCCACGCTTCGGCTTGCTCTTTAGTGGAAACTCCGCTCAACACCAGCGCGGTCATACATCCCACGCTTTGACCCGCCGCAATATCCGTCTCGAGTCTATCGCCGACGACGAGAGTCTCTTCTTTTTTTGCGCCGAGTCTTTCCAGCGATAATTCCATCAAATAGGGAAATGGCTTGCCCGCCACAATCGGCTCCACGCCCGTAGCGGATGTGATCACCGCAAGCCACGAGCCAGACCCGGGAATTTCTCCGCGCGGGGTGGGGAAGGTTCTATCGGTGTTGGTGGTGTAAAACGGAACGCCCGCGCGTACCAGCAGGGCGGCTTCGGCGACCTTTTGGAAGTTGATTTCGCGGTCAATGCCCATCACAAAAACTTCCGCTTCGGGCGCGCGTTCCACGCTTAAAATTTCAAACCCTTTTTCATTCAACGCCGCGCGGATTCCCTCTCCGCCGATCATAAAGATTTTCGTCCCGCGCCGATATTTGCCCGCGAGCATGAACGCAAGCCCAAGCGCAGATGTGACCACCTGCGATGTTTCGATTTCCACGCCAAGCGCGCGCAGTTTCTCCTGATATTCTTGCGGAGTCTTCGTCCCGTTATTGGTGGCAAACACGAAGTTGAGTCCGCGCGCGCGGATTTGTTTGAACGTCGCGGCAAGGTCTCCGATGGGCGCGTCGCCTTTCCAGACCACGCCGTCCATATCCAAGATAAGCGATTTTACATTTGAAGGAATCATAGTTCTCCATAAAGCGACAGCCACCTTCAAGGTGACTGTCGCGTAAAGATTTATTTGCGTCTTGCATTATAAACGCAAGACCCCAAGGATTTCTCCTCAGGGTCTCAACTGATCACTGATCGCTAACCTACTTCTTTTCAGGAACTTCAATCACCTGATCCACCAGACCATATTCAACGGCTTGCTGCGCGTCGAGATAATAATCACGGTCGAGGTCGCGCTCGATTACGTCGAGAGGTTGCCCCGTATGTTTTGCCATCACGCCGTTGAGCAGCGCTTTCAAGCGCATAATTTGCTTGGCTTGAATCGCGATGTCCGTTGCTTGTCCCTGCGCGCCGCCGAGCGGTTGGTGCATGTGGACGGTGGCGTTGGGCAGGGCGTAGCGTCTGCCTTTTGTTCCTGCAGTCAGCAAGACAGTTCCAAATGAAGCGGTGACGCCAATCGCCACCGTGCTGATTGGGTTGGAAATAATCTGCATGGTGTCGTAGATCGCAAGCCCCGCATAGATCACGCCGCCCGGGCTGTTGATGTACATGCGGATTTCTTTTTCGGGGTCTTCGTGATTCAGAAAAAGCAACTGCGCCACGATCACATTTGCAACCTGGTCGTCAATCGGCGTGCCGAGAAAAATAATTCTTTCTTTCAGCAGCAGCGAATAAATGTCATAGGCGCGTTCGCCGCGCCCGGTATTTTCAACGACCATTGGCACTACGTCATTAAAATTGGCGTTCATATTTTCTCCTTTTGTAATTCGGCAATCATACTCAACGAGTGTTGGATTTTTGTTAAATCTTGATAGGCGCTTCATAAAACGAATGACGCAGTACGAAACCCGTAATGCGTCATTGGTGATTTTCGATTTTTAACCCGTCCCCGAGATTTTCTACGCTTCGGGTTTTTCTTGCTCGTCGGATTCTGGCGCGGATTCTTCTTTGGCTTCTTCGACGACTGTTTCTTCA
>JAQTWR010000065.1 GCA_028689195.1 Anaerolineales bacterium
AGGTCGCATGGGCAGTATGCGCTCGCCGGCGGCGCTGGGTCGCATCGGATTGGAAAGTGCGGTCAACGCCGGGCTTGATCCTTGTGCGGTCATCCAACTCCACGTTGACCTTGCGCCCGGCGCAGCGGAAGAAGTATTTTTCTTAATCGGTCAAGGCGCGAACCGCGCGGAAAGTCTCGCGCTGATTGGAAAGATTCAAGCGCAGGGCGTTGATTCCATTTTGGATTCTGTCAATCAGCAATGGGATGACATCCTGAATACCATCACGGTTGAAACGCCCGACCCCAGCATGAACATCATGCTCAACCGCTGGTTGTTGGTTCAGACTCTTTCCTGCCGCCTTTGGGGGCGCACCGCGCTGTATCAATCCAGCGGCGCGTTTGGATTCCGCGATCAATTACAGGATGTGATGTCGCTGCTGCACACCCGACCAGATATCGCGCGCGCGCAAATTCTGGACGCGGCGCGGCATCAATTCGATGCGGGTGATGTGCTCCACTGGTGGAATCCACCCGCCGGTCGCGGAGTGCGCACGCGCTTTTCAGATGATCTGCTCTGGCTGCCGTACGTGACTGCCGAGTATATTTCTGTAACAGGTGATGAATCTATTTTGAACGAGAGTATTCCATTCTTGAAAGGCGAAGCGCTCAAGCCGAATGAAGTCGAGCGTTACACCCAGTTTGAAACAGCGGACGAGACTTTTTCGCTTTATCAACACTGCCGCCGCGCACTGGATAAAGGCGCGACATCTGGCGCGCACGGCTTGCCGCTGATGAGTGGCGGTGACTGGAATGACGGGATGAATCGCGTCGGCATGGATGGGCGCGGCGAGAGTATTTGGCTGGGCTGGTTTTTGCATGACGCGCTGACTCGTTTTGCCCCGCTGGTTACATTGATGAAGGATGATCCCGCGCAGTATGTTCAACTTGCGGAGCAGTTAGCCAAATCGCTTGAAGCCAATGCCTGGGATGGTGATTGGTATCTGCGCGCATACTATGATGATGGCTCCCGCTTGGGTTCAAGCAAAAATAACGAGTGTCAAATTGATTCGATCGCTCAATCGTGGGCGGTTTTATCCGGCGCGGCAGATTCCGAGCGGGCGGCGCAGGCGATGGAATCGGTTAATAAACTTTTGGTGAAGCAATCAGACCAGATGATTTTGCTGTTCACTCCGCCCTTCGATAAATCCGCGCGCGACCCGGGTTACATCAAAGGCTATTTGCCCGGCGTGCGCGAAAACGGCGGACAATATACGCACGCGGCGATTTGGACTGCTTGGGCGTTTGCCAAACTCGGTCAGGGAGATCGCGCTGCGGAGTTGTTCCATTTATTAAATCCCATCAATCATGCCGATACACCTGAAAAAACGGCGCGCTATAAAGTGGAGCCTTACGTGGTTGCCGCCGATATTTACAGCGTATCCCCACATATCGGCAGGGGTGGCTGGACGTGGTACACCGGCTCTGCCGCGTGGATGTATCGTTTAGGCATTGAAGCGATTTTGGGAATCAGCAAAGTGGGCAACGCGTTGAAAATTAATCCATGTATCCCCCACGATTGGTCAGGATTTAAAGCGGATTATCGTTTTGGAAAAACACATTACAAGATCAGTGTGGAGAATCCGGGTAAAGTCTATCAAGGCGTTAAAGAAATTCTTTTGGACGGACATCTACAGCCTGGCGGATCGATACTTTTGGTGGATGATGGTCTACAGCATGAAGTATATGTTTTGATAGGATAGATCATTTTATGAATTCTCAAGAGAAAGTCCACCTGCCCAGTTTTGCCAAAGGCGTAATCGCGGGAGTCGCGTCCCTGATCGCGTATCAATATATGCGCGCGATCATCACACAGCCGCGCTTGACTTCGCGGGCGATGTCGTCCAACGCAGCGGACTTTGACACAGTCGAAACTCATGCCTTGTTCATCGCAACTGAAAACCTGCGCTCGGCAATTGAACGACGACGTTTGCCAAATAACAAGACGCGGCAAATATTGCATGCCGGTTACCGAAACTTCCGCGAAAGTTGGGCGCGCGACTTCGGTTTTGCAGCCTTTGGTCTGCTGGCGTTGAAAGAATTCAGAGTGGTCAAAGATACATTGGAAGCCTTTCTTGATCATCAAAAAATGGACGGACAGTTGCCGGTAAAATTACACGCCATGGGAGCACCGACGCGCTTTGTGTATTCCCTGCTGGAGAGGGAACAGCCCACCGAGATTCCGCTGCGCATATCTTGACACAAACCTTACCTTGCTGTAGCATAAAAACATGAAAAAGAGAAAGAAAACGGTGTTATGGCAAATCGCTCTTATATTAACCCTTTCCGTTTCGCTTTCATTACCTATTATTGAAAATATGAAACAAAATTTGCGTGGACCAATCATAGAAAAGCAAAACTACAACAAAGAAGATTCGTTTTCCATACTAACTGCTAATGTAGGAAACTTAAGTCTTGGCTGTAGAAATGTATTAAATAAACTCTGTTACAAAGACGTAGAGGAAAGAATTGCCTCTAACATAAAATACCTTTCTCCAGACATTATTGCCCTACAAGAAGTTTTAGCACCTTGGCAGTGTAAAGAAACCAACAAAAAAAACAAAAAAAAAGTGTGTAGTGAAAATCAAATTATCTCGCAGGCTAGAAGGCTCGTAGGCGATGATTACACTATTACATGTAACTCTCGTAATCAATTTGAATGCATAGCTGTAAAAAAGGATTTTGGGGAGATCGTTGATTGCCCAAGCGGCGAAATTTGCGACAACGCTCGCACCATTCCAGAAATAAGCGGATGCGACAACGGTTTCACTATATCAGCAGCCACTGTAAAAGCAAAAAGAAACCAGGCTGTCTTTGATGTTGTGAATTTTCACCCGCAAAGCACCAGCTCAATATGCAGGGCAAAGATGATATCAGAAGCCCTCTACGGAAGCAAAAATTCAATTTCTATAATAAAAGAAAAGAAACTTATTTTGTTAGGCGACTTCAACATGGATCCTTGGAGAGATAAAGATAAAAGTGCCGAGGTATGGAGAAAATTCATTGAAGACGGCTGGCAAGACTCAAAATTCGAATATCACAGCGGAGAAATTGAGAAAAAACCACCATACTTTACGTCGAGCCTTTTTTACAAGAAAAGAACCCTTGACTTTATTGTCAGCAATTTTGCGACAGGAAAATGCTTAATTCTTGGAGAATCTCCCAACACATTAAGACTGGACGGCGGCAAAGGAACGGATCACCGTGCGGTTTTTGGAACTTTGACAATTAAGTAGGTTTTATGTATCCAGATTATTTATACGACTTCTTAAATATTGGTTTTTCATGGATCGTCATTTCAATCATCTATGCTTGCGTTGATTATCTTTATAACTTAATAATGTGCTCCCTGCTGGGCGGAACAGCACAAATCAGGAAATATTATAGTAATCACTCATTGCGTTTAGAAAAAGACTCCTTTTCTAGAATGACCAAAGAATATAAATCTGGAAGTCGCAAATTTCTCAAAGATTTTTTTTCTGATAATCTGTCTTGGTCTTGGCCTATTACAATTCTCGCTATCCCCACAGCTCTATACGGTATCTCCAGAGAGATAACTACAAACGGAGTTTTATCGCTAGAACAAATTGGCATTAATTTTCAAGATTATGTAATATTCCCCAACAATAAATACATACAGATATTTTTTTGGGGGGTTGCAGCCGCAATTGGTGTACGCACATTTTATAGATACCAGATAGAAAGGTCAAAACCGACATGGTTTTCAAAAGTGTGGGGCTTTCATTTTTCAAGAATATTGCTATTCGGCATTCCTCTAGCATACATGATCTTAAGCACAATATACGTCTGGCTTCAATATTCTTTTTCTCTTTTTCAAGTTTTATCAAGCAATCAAATACAATATTCGACACTTCACCCTGACTTAATGTACGGCTTACGAAAAGTCTATAATACTGTGATTTCAACAGGCGTTTCATTAACCGTTCTTAGTTTTTTGCCAACAATCATGCTTATTCGAGAGAAAAAACAAAAATATAGCAAAATGTATGTTTTTCTTGTGTATGGCGGTGTAATTACCTTGTTTTTGCTTTTAAGTTTGTTGGTAATCAAGTTCGATCAAAGACTGTCACATATTCAACAAAATGCTCTTAATAATACTCAGATTCAAATAAACTCGAATTTAAATTTAAATGATACGGAACGGATTGCCTATCTTGAATATTTCTCTTTGATATTAGATCTTCCTCACGGGTTTCCGATTCCTGCATGGTTTAATATATTATTAAGCGCGCGTTCTGCTGCCTTGTTTTTTGAAGTCATCAAAATTACTTCGCCTAAATCTAATGTAACAAAAATATTGCAGAAGATATTAGAAAAGTAGATTTATATTAATAACGATATCTGCCCGCACGCAACGCTAGAAGCCATGGCGGCAGGCTTGCCCGTCGTCGCAGTGGATGCGAGCGGCACGCGCGACATACTCAAAAACGGTCAGCAGGGTTATCTGGTCGAGAATAACGCCGAGGCGCTGGCGGCGGGAATCAAAAAACTACTCTCAAATCCAGAGCGGATGCAAAAGTTCGCGGACGCGGCTTTGAAAAAAGCGCAGTCCTTTAACATTGAACTATTAACAAAAAAATTGCTGACCGTGTATGAACAAGCCATTCGCGACAAGAAGGAAAACCGTTTTGTGGAAGTGGAGAATTGAAAAATTCAATTCCCATCATTAATGCCCCCTGATTACGGCGATATTTACGGGAGTATCGGGAAAACTTGGCGCTACTCCCCTTTGTTTATTGCTGTAAAATGAATGTATGACAAGCGGAATGTCAAGCGAAAGGATCGTTTGATACAGATGAAGCGTTGACCGCTTCAAAGTATGACGAGATACGCAAGGTAAACAACCACTGGCAACTTGACAAGGAGCGCGCCATAAAAGAGAAAACCGCCACCTCCCCCAAAAAAGAACTTCGCAAACAGGCGGAAGCGAAGTTAAGCAAGCAAAAAGAAAAGACCCAGCCGCTTAATCAGGTGGATGTCGCGCGCCTTGTCCATGACCTGAGAGTGCATCAGATCGAACTGGAGATGCAGAACGAGGAACTGGCGCGGTTGCATTCAGAGGCGGAAGCGACGCTCAGCCTGTATGCGGAACTATATGCCTTTGCGCCGGTGGGTTACTTTACGCTGACGCGCGATGGCACGATCCGCCGCGCCAACTTGACCGGCGCGAAGATGCTGGGCGCGGGTCTCAACGAATTGATCAAGCGGCGCTTTGGGGTGTTTGTCGCTCCCCTATCGCGGACGACCTTCAGCGACTTCCTTGATAGGCTGTTCATAAGCGGCGACAAAGAGACCTGCGAAGTCCTGCTCCAGCGGGAAGCGGCTGCCGTGTTTTGGGCGCGCATTGAAGCCGTCTCCGACTCGGCGCATGAACAGGCTGAAATGTGCTATGCCATCGTGAGCGATATCACCGAGCGCAAAAAAGCGGAGGAGGGAATTCAGCAGCGTAATGCCATCCTTGAACAACGCCTCAAGGAATGCGCCCGCAAACTGCGCGCCGCGCAGGAAAAGATCGCGCGGCAGGACAAGCCCGGCGTTGTAGATCACGCGAACCGCGAACAGGCAGACCTTGAAATGGGAACCAAACCGGAAGATGTCTTGACCGAAATCCCCCGCTTGCAAACGATTGAACTTGGTAAAAAATGACCGATAAAAACCAGAACCCGCCACTGTTTGAATTTGAGTTGTATCGCAGGATTTTCGACGCGGTCAATGACGGATTGATCATCAGCGATCTGGAGACGGGACTCGTAGTCGAGGCAAACCCGGCGGCATATCTGATGCACGGTTACGCGCGCGGGGAATTCATCGGGCTGCCGTTGACGACGTTTATCCATCCCGACAGCCGGCACGAATTCAGCGAGTACCTGCGGGCTTTTCAGTCGGACGACATCTTCGATACGCGGATACAGCATATCTGCCGCGACGGCTCGACGTTTTATGCCGTCTGGCGCGGAACGGCGTTCGACTATCGAGGACGTGCCTGCCTGTTGGGTATTGTCCGCGATATCAGCCAGCGGATTCAAGCGGAGCAGTTACTGCATCAGAGCGTGGAAAGCCGCACACATGAGCAAGCCACGTTGTTGGAAATCTCGCATACGCTGGCGTCCACGCTGGAACTCCAACCGGGGTTGATCCTCGACCAGTTGCGTAAGATCGTCGAGTACGCGCACGGCGGGTTGTTCGCGCTGGAAGATTCCATGCTGGTCACGCTGGCAATGCGCGGAACGGAGCAATTGGAAAAATCCGCGCCTATTCAGATTCACTTGAAAACCCCTGAGACGCTCATCTCGTTATTCAACGGACACCGCCCCATCCGCATTGATAATATTTGGAGTAACGATCCGCAGGCGCAATTTCTGCGCGCGCTTTTGGATGATGGCGCTGCCGTGCTGCTCGAAGGGATACAGTCGTGGATGTGGGTTCCGCTGGCGGTGCGCGGACGCATTATTGGCGGCGTGGGCGTGGCGCACGAGCAGCGCGAGCACTTCACCGCTCATCATGCCGACCTCGCCTTGAGCGTCGCCAACCAAGCCGCGATCACCATGATTAACGCGGAACTCTACGGGCACGCGCAGGCGCTCGCGGTATTGGAAGAGCGGCAGAATCTGGCGCGTGACCTGCATGACGCGGTCAATCAATCGCTTTTCTCCGCGGGATTGATCGCCGAAGTCCTGCCGCGCTTATGGGATCGGGATCAAGCCGAAGCGCGGCGTTCGCTCGAAGATTTGCGTCGCCTGACGCGCGGCGCGATGGCGGAGATGCGCGCGCTGCTGGCTGAACTGCGTCCCGCGACGTTGACCGATTCAGACCTCGGCGACCTGCTGCGGTTGTTGGGCAACGCGTTCTCCGGCAGGACAAATCTACCGGTGGCGATCAATGTCATGGAGGAGTTGATTCTCCCCACCGAAGTACAAACCGCGTTTTATCGGATATGTCAGGAAGCGCTGAGTAATATCGCCAAACATGCCAAAGCCGCCAAAGTCGAAATCAATCTAAAGCAGGAAGATGATACGATTGAATTACGTATCCGCGACGACGGCTTGGGCTTTGACCCTGAACAAAACCTTTCGGGTCACTATGGCTTGGGTATGATGCGCGAGCGCGCCGAAGCCGCTGGAGCATTGTTGAGCATAACCAGCCAGACGGGTCATGGTACAGAACTCACGCTGCGCTGGACGAAGACTAACATGTCATTGCGAGGAGGGTGATCTTCCCGACGAAGCAATCTCATGTTACGAGGAGATTGCTTCGGGCAAAGAACAAGAGCGCCCTCGCAATGACATCTGAAAGACAAGGAACTCTTATGACAAACTCTTCTTCACAACCGATTCGCGTGATGCTCGTGGACGATCATGCGATGGTACGCCGGGGATTGGCTACTTTTTTGAAAGCCTTCGATGATATGCAATTGGCGGGCGAAGCCGAAAACGGCGCAGCCGCCATCCAACTTTGCGGAGAAGTCCTGCCGGATGTGATCCTGATGGACATGGTCATGCCAGATATGGACGGCGCAGCCGCAACGCGCGCCATCTGTCAGCAGTACCCGCAGGTGCAAGTGATCGCGCTGACCAGTTTCAAGGAAGGTGATTTGGTCAAGAAGGCGCTGGACGCGGGGGCGATTGGATATTTGCTAAAGGATGTCTCGGCGGACGAACTTGTCCACGCCATCCGTGCCGCGCATGTAGGACGCACGACGCTTTCGCCTGCGGCGGCGCAAGCATTGGTCGAGACAGCCAACAAGCCTCCCGCGCCGGGTCTTGATTTGACAGAACGCGAACGCGAAGTGTTGGTTTTGATGATCGAAGGGCTGAACAATACGCAAATTGCAGGCAGGTTGAGCATCAGCCCGTCCACGATCAAATCGCACGTCAGTAATATTTTGTCCAAGTTGGGCGTAGCCAGCCGCACCGAAGCGGTGACGCTGGCGCTGCGAAATAATATTGTGACTTGACCTGAAAGGCAGCCGCGTAATTGTCTTTGTTTATTTTTTTACTCATGCTATAATTTCAAGCGTTGTGGGGGACATCCCGTTTGAAGAAAATATCCCCCGAAAAAACACATATTTCATTTTCTGTATAGGAGGTAGTCATGTCAGTGAAATACAATGTCGTCGAGCGCGCCAATCCATCCAATCGGGAAGCGCCCAAGAAGTTCTATCCATCCATAGAGTCGAGCGGACGGGTGACCACGCGCGAGGTTGCCGAAATGGCAGCCCAGCGCTCCACCTTAAGCACAATGGACATGATGGCAGCCATCGAGGGCTTTCTGGCGATCATCCCCGAGCAGTTGGCGAAGGGTAATATCGTAGAGTTGGGCGATTTCGGCAATTTTTGGCTGAGAGCCGATACCGAAGGCGCAGTCACCGCTGAAGAAGTGCGCGGCAACCAGATTACGGGCGTCGCGCAACCAACTTTCGCTGGGAATCATTATGCTGGACGTGGATGGTTTCAAGCAATTCAATGACATCTACGGGCACGCCGCGGGCGACCTGATTTTGCGTGAATTGGGCGCCTTGTTGATAAAGCATACTCGCGCCGAGGATATTCCTTCGCGTTATGGCGGCGATGAATTCATCATTGTCCTGCCGGACGCTTCGAAGGAAATGACGCGTGAGCGCGCCGAAGCGCTGTGTGAATACGCCAAACAAATCCAACTCCTGATCGAAGAAAAAAACATTGCGATGATTTCACTCTCGCTCGGGGTTGCCGCCTTCCCGGAAGATGGCGATACAAGCGCGGCAATCTTGAAGGCTGTGGATACCGCGCTTTATCGCGCCAAACGTGGGGGACGCGGCAGGGTAGTTGCGGCAAATTAAAATAGTTTCCTCCCCCAAGTGGCGGAGACAAACACTCCCCAGAAGGTGGATGCGTCTGGGGAGTTTCCTTTGTATGATGAGTATATGACCCGCATATATTTAGCCGACGCCAAGCCCGATGAACGCTCCGCCCTGCGCTTGCTGCTTCTAGACCTCAAAATGGAAGTGGTTGGCGAGGCGTCTGATTGGTTCACCACGTTAGTACAAGTGCCAATCAACCGCGTTGATATGTTATTGGTAGATTGGGGGTTGCTCCCGATCAATGTGCCAAGCGCCGCGCTCGACGGGCTGCGCAACGCCTGTCCGGCTGCGCTGGTCGTTGTCCTCATCAGTCATTTGGATGCCCGTACCCAAGCGGCGCTCTCCGCCGGAGCGGACGCCTTTATCAGCAAAGACGAGACGCCCGACCGCGTGGCGGAACGTTTACGCGCCGTTGCCGCAAGCGTTCGCAAGGTTAAGCCACTTGGCTGAGGCAAATCAGGACAGTTTTTTTCAAATGATCTGGAGGATCAAAATTATGAACAAAGAAGACCCAACCCACTTCGGTGAAATAACCGGCGCGGCATGAAAATTCCCTCTCCAACGAGAGAGTTAATATGGCTACTTCCCTCAATCAACAATCTCCTGTTGCGCAACAAACCGGCAGCGTTTTAGCGGGATTACAGATGCTTGTCAGTGTGCTAAGTTGGCTGGCTGGGTACGTCCAGTTGACGGAAGAGGAACAAAGAGAAGCCGGCATTTATCTTGGCGATTAAACCCTTGTCAGGCGGTTTGTCCCGCATACTTCAATAAACGCTCACTACACTTATAAATAAGGAAAAAAACATAATGGTCAACGAAAATCAAGAACTCAAATATCGCAGTAATAACATTTTAGGGGTTTTAGCCGGAACATTGGTTGGCGGGCTGGCTGGCGCATTAACGGCGCTGTTGTTTGCTCCGCAATCCGGGGAAGATACCCGAATGCAGATCAAGGAAAAAGGCATCGAACTGCGCGACCAGACGACCGAAATGGCAGAAGATGTCATGTCGCAAATGCGTTCCGATGGGCATAAAGTCAACGTCCTCGGACGTCGTAAAGCCAGAAACTTTTTGAAGCAGGGACAGGCGCTAGTGGTCGAGCAATTGGATAACGTGTCTGATGCCGCGCAAGCCGGAAAAAAGGCGCTTCAGGATTCTTGAACTTCCGCCCGCATCGCTATTGGATTTCCGGGGTCGGGGAGTTTACTTCCGCATTCTCGACAACAAAGTCGGACTCCGGATTAATTATGAATAAAAACAGGAGAATAAAATCATGAAACTTAAACTCAGCGAACCCAAGGTTGTTACATTTTGGATCGCGGTGGCTCTCGCCGTAGCCGGAATACTCGCTTATCAGGGAGTCCTAACGGGGCTTGCCAGTTATGCCTTCTGGCTGGTCGCGGCGGGGTTTATCTTATTGGCGCTCGCAAATTTGATGAAAGACCTGTAAGTCTTGCATTGCAGTGAAGCGCTCATAAAAAAGGAAAATGATTATGGATAAGTTGAAATGGATCCTGCTCGGAATTTTTTTGGTACTCACCGGACTAAGCCTGCTTGGCGTAGGTTTTGGCGGCGCGATATTCAACATCATCGCGGGAGTCTGCGCGTTGATCGCAGGCGTTTTGTTTATCATCAATCGCTAATTACGATACGATTGGGAACACAGTCTTATACCAAAAGGCTGTGTTCCCTAAAGAAGGTTTCCTTGCTTTTCT
>JAQTWR010000407.1 GCA_028689195.1 Anaerolineales bacterium
GGCGTGTCGGCGCGTATTCTCGAGCGGTTCTCAGCCAAGCCGTCGGAGATTTTCTTATTGGCGACGATTTTGCTTCTCGTCGGGTTGTTCATTCTGCGCCTGACCTATTTCAATCGTCCGCTTCGGGCGCGCCAATCTCATTCCGCCTCGTCTAGTTTGCGCGATAGCATAAACGTCGGCTTGGATTATTTTGGAAACGTTCCCATGCTAAAAATGGTGGCGGTCTTCATGGCGTTAAGCGGCGTTGCGTTAGCCATGTTGGAATTTCATTTTTTGCGCGTCATTGAAACCTCCACCGGCAATTCCCTTGAATTTCAACAATTCCTCGGCTATTACAAAACCGCTCAGACTGTGGGATTGTTGATCTTTCAATGGCTGATTGCCGGCCGCCTGCTTGGGAAAACCTCTTTGAAGAACGTTTTGCTATTCCTCCCATTTATGCTGACGGGTTCCCTGGGAATAGCAATTGCGGTTACGGGTTTGATCGGCGCGGGGGGCGGACGCTTTTTCGCCCGTCTTATTCAACGTGGTTGGGACGAGCCGGCGCGCAAGTCTTTACAGGGATTGGTCCCCGACGAGCGTCGCGGGCGCATCGCGGCGTTTATGGATACTACTTTTTACAATGGCGCTACAATAACAAGCGCCTTGATATTGTTATTATTGTCCTATCTTTGGAAGAACCAATATTTCTCCGAAGATATATATCGTAACGCGTATCTCGGCGTCGGCTTTTTGGCGGCTGTGGGGGCGGTATTGGCGAGTCTTAAGATGCGAAACGTATACGATGCAAGCTTGCTGGATTGGCGTTTTTCACGCTCGAAGCGCAAGAGCGTGTTGGATAACATCGAATTTTAATGATAAGAATAGAGGAGATTGGACTCGAGATACACGACGTAGTGGATGGCGCTCTGGCGCGCTTGGACGATCTATTAGACGTTTATCTTGATCTGTTCCCCGAGTACGCGCGCTATATTGCCGTTATGCGCCGACGGGCAAACCGCCCGCCGAATGCGACGCGTCCATTTATCGAACATCAGTGGCTTGCGCTGATTGACGGGCGCCCCGCCGGATTGGTCGTATTCAAATACAACTACAAGCGTAATTGCGGACTTGGGCTTGATTTGGGCGTGCGCCCGGATTTTCGGAAGACGAAGGCAACGTATCAAGGTCAGACGCGGCTCGCAAAAATCCTTATTGATTTGCGCCATGAGCAGATTGCCCGCGACGCGTTTTCTTTTGGCAACCCGCTTCCGCTCGGCGTTTTGGTCGAGGTCGAATCTCCCAAAGTGGTTGCGCGGTTCATGGAATACGGAATGCAGTTATTGCCGATTGAGTATTTTGAACCTCCCGTTACCGAGGACGCTTTTGAATTGGTAAATCTGGATGAGATTGAAAAAACGGGATTCAAACCTATGCATTTGGGCGCATACCCGATTGATCGCGGCGAATTCAATCTCGAAGACCCCGTCCAGATTTCTCGTTTTATAAAAGCGCTTTTAATAGATCATTACGGTTTGTTGGAAACACATTGGGCTGTGCGTCAAGCCCTTCAATCTATCTCGAGGAGCGCATGAAATGAGCGAAACTGTAAAAAATGGGCGTGCAATTTTTGTAAGTCTGCGTATTAAACTATTATTCGGATTCACCCTGCTGTTCACCGTTGTGTTCGCGGCGGCTTTCTATTGGTTTTATCAATTTGCCACCGAGTTGGCTATGCAGCGCATCACCGATGATATGGTGGATACTCTTCAAGGCGCGGCGCTGCTGATTGACGGCGATCAATTCCAATCCTTATACAGCGAAGCCGCTCCCCGCGCCGACGGTTATACCGACGACCCGCGTTATTGGGAGCAGGCGAAACTGCTTTGGCAGGTTAAGAAAATCGAACCGCGCGCGGGGATTTACACCTACATCAAGGGAGATAAGCCTGACGAACTTGTCTTTGTTACAAGCGGCGGGTCCCTTAATAATCCGCCTACCGGGGCAAAATTTTTAGAGCATTGGACGACGGATAACATCGGACCAAACCTCTCTGGGTTGAGCGAACTGACCTTGCAAAACACTCCCGAAGGACAGAAGAACAACGGCTGCGTCTATGGTTCTTCCGGATGCAGGGTTGTGATTTATTCAGATGATTTTGGCAGTTGGGTATCCGCTTTTGCGCCCATCAAAAATTCCAAAGGCGCGGTTGTCGGGGCGGTGGGCGTTGATTTCAAAGCGGATTATGTCAGGCAGGTGCAGTCCGCTATTTGGCAGAAGGTCTATATTGCGTTTGGCATTACCTACGCCGCGTTGTTTATTCTTGTCTACTTTATTTCAAACGTTCTCACCCGCCCGATTCTTACGCTTACAAAAGCCGCAGGGATGATAGGCGAGGGCGACTATGAAAACGGTTTGAAATTCCTATCCACTGCCGAGAAAGCGCCATCCTTCCCCGATGAAATTGCGACTCTTGACAGGGTATTTCAATCTATGGTTGATAAGGTCTATAAGCGCGAGCAGACTCTTCGCCAACAGGTGCAGGAACTCAAGATCGAAATTGACCAAGTCAAGCGCCAGAAGCAAGTCGGCGAAATTGTCGAATCTGAATTCTTCCAGGAGTTGCCCGTCAAGGCTCAGAAGATACGCCAGCAGCAAGCGAGCGGAAAAAGTTCGCAG
>JAQTWR010000408.1 GCA_028689195.1 Anaerolineales bacterium
GCAAAATCGCGGTGATAATTCCTACCAAGGGTTTTTGACCCAAAGCCTCTTGCAATTTTCGTCCCGCGACGATGATGTTGAAGAGTTGGTCAGAGCCGCCGACCTGCACGTCGGTTTCCATCGCAACCGCGTCGTAACCCTGCATCAAAGCGTAGAAGGTTTCATGCAAATAGATCGGCTCGCCTTTCTCGAGACGATTGGCAAAATTATCGCGCGTCAAAAATTGCTGCACGGTGAAGTTTTGCCCCAGTCGAATTAAATCCACCAACGAAAGTTTGGAAAGCCATTCGCCGTTATAGCGGACTTTGGTTTTTTCGCGGTCCAACACGCGGAAGGCTTGCTCGGCATACGTCACCGCATTCTCGGCGACCTTCTCTTCGGTGAGAATCGGTCGCGCTTTGTTTTTATCCGAAGGGTCGCCGACCAGCGCGGTATAACTGCCAATAAGGAACGTGACCTCATGCCCCAAATCTTGAAACTGACGCAGCTTGCGCATGGTGATTGTATGCCCCAAATGCAAGTCGGTGGAGGTCGGGTCATAGCCGCAATAAACGCGCAAAGGACGATTTTCATTTTGAGCCGTTTGCAAACGCGCGCGCAGCTCGGCGGTCATGGCTTTCTTCAAATCCTCGTCGCCATATTCCGCGCCTTGCATTAATAATTGGACTTGTTCTTCGATGTTCATAAATTCTCCTTTGCCATAGCGCGAGATTTATCTCGCATAATGTCAAGCGACATAAATGTCGCGGTACTTAATTTGACAAACAAAAACGCGCCCGCGATAAGGGCGCGTTTACAAGCACACCATCGCAAGCGTTATGGGCTGGTGTAATAATAATATTTTGAGAGAAAACTTACGTCAAACATGCCGACATTATATCAAAAAAACGCGGTGCGACGCACTCATTGCGTCAAACTGAACGGGAAATTCCATGGACCTTTCACGGTATAAAAATCAGGGCTGTACACAATCTCTTCCGCTTGCTGCTGGGTCATTTCAGGCGGAAAGCCCGTGATCCGCATGGTCTGTACGCCGTTCACATCCGCGCAATCCAATGTGATTCCGATTCCGCGCTCGAGCAGCGACTGCTGAATTTTTGGCAAATAGATCGAACAATAATCGTCCGTGCGCGGCATAGCGCCGATGGCGTTGATGGTGATGATCGCATTGGTCAGGTCGGCGTCAGGCGGAACGATGAAGGTGAGCGTATCGCAGCGCAAGCCCGCGCCGCCGTTGACGGGTTCCTGTATGCTCGAAAGCGTGGTGCCGAATTCCTGCGCGACCGTTCCGGCATACGTCAAACTCGCGGAGAGAATTCCCCAGTCCGATGTATCGGGCAGCGTGAAGCAAACATTGGCGTTCAGGTTTTTCCCATCCATCGCGACGTTTTCCATGCGGACTTCGATTCCGCTCGCGGATTGATTCGGCGCGTCAAGCGCCACCTGCGCCGTCGGGTATGACGCGGCGTCTATGTAGGCTGTGGGCGTTGGCAAAATTTGAGGCAGAACCGCTGCGGGCTGTTCCACTGCCGGCATACATGCGGCTAAAAGAAGCGTAAGTAAAAGAATGTTTTTTTTCATGGAAGTCTCCTGTTGGACTCCAAAGTCTCCAGACTTTGGGGTTTTGAGTCCAACGACTGGAGTCGTTGGACTCAAAATTAGAAAAGATCGTCAAGCGCACTGCGAATATTTTCAAACTGAAATTTATAACCAGAGTCTAACAACCGTTTGGGTTGCACAAATCTGCCGTCAACGACAAGGACGCTCATCTCGCCTAAAAGGATTCGCAGAAGGAAGGCGGGCGTCGGCAGCCAATACGGGCGATGTAAAACCTCCGCGAGCGCGCGATTGAAATCGGCATTGGATGTGGGCGCAGGCGCAATCAGATTATATGCGCCGCGCGCGCTTTCGTCCGCCATCAGGCGACGCGTCGCGCCGACCCAATCGTTGACATGAATCCACGGCACGGCAAATTTTCCATTTCCCATGGGACCGCCCGCGAATAATTTGACGGGCAGCGCCATGAGCGACAACATACCATCCTCTTTTGCGAGGACTACCGAAGTGCGGATGACAATTCGGCGCACGCCTAATTCTTCGACGGGTTGAGTCGCGTTTTCCCATTCAACGGTGAGGCGCGCGAGGAAGTCGTCTGCGGGCGGCGTGGATTCATCTGCCGTGGCGCCTGTTACGCCGTAGTGATTAATGCCTGAGGCTTGGACGAGAATCTTCGGGCGGCGAGTCGCTTGGGCGATTGCTTCGGTAATGGCTTTGCCTGAAAGGACGCGCGAATCGCGGAAGGCTCGCTTGACGCCAGGAGTCCACGGGAAGGTGGAGAGACTCTTCCCGGCAAGATGAATCACCGCGTCCATATCGTTGACCAGACTCCCCCACCCGTTGGTCGTCTTCGCGTCCCATTGAATCATTTGCGCGCCGTCAACAACATCCGCGCCGCGCGTGAGGACGAAAACCTTGTGACCATCTGCGATAAAAGATTTTGTAAGGGCGCGCCCTAAAAAGCCCGAACCGCCCGAAATCATAATGTTCATTCAAACGCTCCTATAATGAGGCGAATTCAATAAACTGGAAGTATAATCACGCAGATTAACGAGGCATGATGCACG
>JAQTWR010000409.1 GCA_028689195.1 Anaerolineales bacterium
TAACTTTGTGGGCTAAACACAAAGTCACGAAGACTCGAAGACGCAAAGAAACCTTTGAGGCTTGGCGTCTTTGCGCCTTCGCGTTAAAGAAAGCCCATCCTTTTAGACACTCCTGTTTTTGTAATGTTATAGACGGCGAATATAATGCGTGATATGCTATCCTAAGAAATAATAAATACCATTGTTTACATTTACTCCCCGACGCGTTGGAGGCTTTTAATGAAATGGTATAAAAACCGAACGGTATATTTGTACGGGTTTATAGGATTTCTTGGGGGAATCGGATTTGTCATTTTAGGGTTTTGGCTTGAATTTAACCACCAGCGCCTGCCGTTTACCTGGTGGTCTTTTCTCTACGTTCACAGAATTAACCCGTTGATTTTTGTCGTGGGCGTCGCCCCTTATGTTTTGGCGATTATGGGCGCTTTGGTGGGGTCGCAGCGCAATCTTTCCAGGGCAATCGTTCAAGGCAAAAAGGAATGGGAAATCATCTTCGATTCCTTTTCAGATCCAATTTTTGTCACCGATAAGAATAATTCCATCATGCGCTGTAATCTCGCGGCGGCAGACCTTGCGCGCAGCGGATACGCCGCCATCATTGGCAAGCCGCTTGCCGATGCGCTCTCTCCCAGCTCGCAAATTCTGCTGGACGATTTGCGAAACAAGGAATTCGTCTGGCGCGAGCGCATCTACGACGTATCGGCGTATTCCCTGCACGATTTGAAGAATCATTTAAACGAGATTTTCATCTTCCACGATATTACCGAAAAGAAGCGCGCGCTGGAGGAAATCACCCGCCAGAGACAATTTTTTGCACTGCTCGTGCAGAACAGCCCCGTCGCCATTGTCGTGTTGGATAACGATGAAAAAATCGTCACGGTTAATCCCGCTTTTGAAAATTTATACTTATATAAAAGCGACGAAATCCTTGGCGGCAATCTTGATAGCCTAATCACCACAGAAGAAACCCGCGCAGAAGCCGCCGGTTATACCCAACAGGTAATGGAAGGCGCGCTCCACAAGATAGGCAAACGCAGCCGCAAAGACGGCTCGCCTGTAGATGTGGAAATCTTCGGCGCGCCCGTCATTGTGAACGGAGAGAAGGTCGGCGCGCTTGCCCTGTATCACGATATTTCCGAGCTCACCCGCGCCCGTCAGGAAGCGGAAGAAGCCAACCGCGCCAAGAGCGACTTCCTCGCCAATATGAGCCATGAAATCCGCACGCCCATGAACGGCATTATCGGCATGTTGGAACTCGCGCTCGATACGCAGCTCACCTCGGAGCAGAGCGATTTTCTGCAAACTTCCCTGCAAAGCGCCGAGGCGTTACTCTCCCTGCTCAACGATATTTTGGACTTCTCCAAAATCGAAGCGGGCAAACTCGAATTCGAAGCGATTGATTTCAACTTACGCAACACCATCGAAGACGTGGCGTACACCCTCGCCAAACGCGCGCAAGACAAAGGACTCGAACTCGCCTGCCTCATCCATCCCGACGTGCTTCCAGGTTTGCGCGGAGACGCGAGCCGCCTGCGTCAGGTTTTGGTGAACCTCGTCGGCAACGCGATTAAATTCACGCATCAGGGCGAAATCATCATCCGCGCCGAACCGATTGAACAGAGCGACGCGGACGTTAAAATCCGCTTTGCGGTGGAAGATACCGGTGTAGGGATTCCGCCCGAAAGACAAGCCGCCGTCTTTGAACGCTTTACGCAGGCAGACGGTTCCACGACCCGAAAATACGGCGGCACTGGGCTTGGGCTGACTATTTCGCGGCAGCTCGTGGAAATCATGGGCGGAAGAATCGGTTTGGAAAGTACGCCCAGCGTAGGCAGTACCTTCTGGTTTGAACTTACTTTTGAAAAACAGCCTCTCGAAAAACGCGGCACGGCTCCGCTTTTGCTCACGCCCGTCAACATGCGCGAGACGCGCGTACTATGCGTGGACGATAATCAAACCAACCGCACGATTCTTACCCGCATGGTAGAAGGATTTGGCTGCCGCATAGACGCGGTCGCTTCAGGCGCAAAGGGATTGGAGGCGCTTCGCAACGCGCATCGGGCGGGCGATCCTTATTACGTCGTCCTGCTCGATATGCAAATGCCCGGCATGGACGGCGAGCAAACCGCGCGCGCCATCAAAAGCGACCCCGCAATGAAGGACGTGAAAATCCTCATCCTTACTTCGATGGGAAAACGCGGCGACGCTCCGCGCCTTGAAGCGCTCGGCTGTTCGGGATATTTGCTGAAACCCGTCAAACAGCGAATGTTGTACGACGCTATCGTCGCGGTACTGAGCCGCAAAGAGGATGAAAAACCCGCGCTCATTACTCGCCACATTCTTACGGAGCAAAGACGTTTTGGAATGCGCCTCCTGCTCGCGGAAGATAATCCCATCAATCAAAAACTCGCCATCGCGCTTTTGCAGAAAGCGGGATATTCCGTAGAAGCCGTCGAAACGGGCGCGCTGGCTGTCAATAAAATAAAGACCGAAGCGTATAACGCCGTCCTAATGGACGTGCAAATGCCCGAAATGGACGGTTTGGAAGCCACGCGCGCCATCCGTCAATGGGAAGCCGCGCAGCAGCCAAGCCTTCATACGCCCATTATTGCGATGACCGCGCACGCCATGAGCGGCGACCG
>JAQTWR010000410.1 GCA_028689195.1 Anaerolineales bacterium
CCCGAAGGCGCGCGCGATTATCTCGTCCCTTCAAGAATTTACCCCGGACAATTTTACGCCCTGCCCCAATCGCCTCAACAACTCAAGCAGTTGTTGATGGTCGCGGGCATGGACAAATATTTTCAGATCGCGCGCTGCTTCCGCGACGAAGACCTGCGCGGCGACCGCCAACCCGAATTTACGCAGCTCGACCTCGAAATGTCCTTCGTCCACCGCGATGATGTGCTTGCGTTGGTTGAAGGTTTGTTCACCGAAATGATTCCCGCCGTTGCGCCGAGCAAGAAATTGCTTTCATCGCCGTGGCCCAAATTCTCTTATAAAGAAGTGTTGGAAAAATACGGCTCGGATAAACCCGACCTGCGCTTCGGCATGGAGTTGATAGACGCGAGCGACATCTTTGCCAAAAGCGAATTCAAAGTGTTTCAATCCACGCTGGAATCTGGCGGCGTGATTAAATGTATCGTCGCGCCGCGCAGCGCGGATATGTCGCGCAAGGAATTGGACGGCTTGACGGAGGTTGCGAAAACTTTCGGGGCGAAGGGAATGCCATACATGGCAATCACCGCCGAAGGAATGAAAGGCGGCATCGCAAAATTCGTCACCGAAGAAGAGTTCGCGGCGTTGAAATCCAAAACGGGAGCGGGCGTCGGCGATCTCATCGTTTTCGCAACCGATGCGCGCGCGGTGGTCAACAAAACTTTGGGCGGACTGCGTTTGTGGTTCCGCGATAAACTTGACCTTGCCGATAAAAATATGATGGCGTTTGCGTGGGTCGTGGATTTTCCATTCTTTGCATACAACGAAGAAAGCCAGCAATGGGAATCGGAACATCATCCGTTCACGATGCCGAAGATGGAAGACCTGCCCAAGTTCGACACCAACCCGGGCGAAGTGATGTCTGATGCGTATGATATGGTTTGCAACGGATATGAAACCGCGTCGGGTTCGATCCGTATTCATCGCCGCGATATTCAAATGAAGATGTTCCAAATGCTTGGCATGAGCGCCGAAGATATTCAAGCGAAGTTCGGTCACATGCTCGAAGCGTTTGAATACGGCGCGCCTCCGCACGGCGGCATGGCGCCCGGCATTGACCGTCTGGTGATGCTGCTCGCCGACGAACCCAACATCCGCGAAGTGATTGCCTTCCCCAAGAATCAAAACGGACGCGACGTGATGGCGGATGCGCCGTCGGAAGTCGAGCCGAAGCAGTTGAAAGAGTTGCATATCAAATTCAATTAGACGAAGGACGGATGACCGAGGACAGAATCATCGGTCTTCCGTCCTCGGTCATTGAGAGGTTTTATGACCCAAACCATAGATACCAAAACCGTTAAACACGTCGCCACACTCGCGCGGATGGGAATCACCGACGAGGAAGCGCAAAAATTCAGCGGGCAGTTTTCCGCTATTATCGAATATTTCAACATGCTCAACGAAGTGGATACGGAAAACGTCACGCCCGCTTCGGATATTGCCAACGCGCAAAATATCCTGCGCGAAGACGAAGTCAAACCATCCATGAGCCGCGAAGAGTTTTTGAAGAACGCGCCGAAAACCGAGCGCGGGTATGTGAAAGTGCCGACAGTTTTAGGTGATGAGTGATTAGGGATTAGGTAATCAGGTTATTTCCTAATCACCTAATTACCCAATTCCTAATTACCTTGAATGGAAACTTATGGAATTAACAAATCTAACTCTCCAAGAACTTCATCAGCTACTCATCTCCAAACAAATCTCCAGCGTGGAATTGACCCAGGCGACGCTGCAACGCGCCCATGAAGTTGACGCGAAGATTCAAGCCTACGTCACCATCGCGGATGACGTCGCGTTGGAGCAGGCAAAACAAGCCGATGAGCGCATCGCCAAAGGCGAGAACATCACGCCACTGACGGGTATCCCGTTTGCGATGAAAGACGCCATTTCTACGCGCGGCGTGCGGACAACCTGCTCGTCAAAAATTTTGGAAAACTATATCCCGCAATATAACGCCACCGTCACAAACAAACTCGCGGAGTCTGGCGCGGTGTTGCTTGGCAAAACCAACATGGACGAGTTCGGCATGGGCTCATCGTGCGAAAACTCCGCGTTGTTCAACACGCGCAATCCCTGGGATTTAGACCGCGTCCCCGGCGGCTCGAGCGGCGGCTCGGCGGCGGCGATGTCTGCGGGTTTGGCGTCGTTCACTATCGGCGAAGACACCGGCGGATCGGTTCGTATGCCCGCGGGCTTTTGCAACGTGACGGGAATCAAACCCACTTACGGGCGCGTCTCGCGCTATGGATTAATCGCGTTGGTTTCATCGTTTGACTGCATCGGTCCCATGACGCGCAATGTTTATGATTGCGCCACCGTGCTTGAACATATCGCCGGACATGACGCGCATGACAGCACCACTTATCAATCGTCCGTTCCCAATTACGCGGCGAACATTGATAAATCTGTGAAGGGCATGAAACTCGGAATCCCAAAAGAATATTTCGTGGCAGGCATGGAAGCGGGCGTCGAGTCTTCCATTCAAGAAGCCATTCGCGCGTATGAAAAACTCGGCATGGAAATTCACGAAGTCTCGCTGCCGAACACCAAATACGCGCTGCCCGTTTATTATCTTTTG
>JAQTWR010000066.1 GCA_028689195.1 Anaerolineales bacterium
CGGCGCGTTTTGCGCGGGCTGGCAAGCCGCTAATAGAATCAATAAGAAGGCAAGAATGATTTGAGCGCGTTTCATTAATCGTCGTTCTCTTTTTTATTTTCGCGCATTTGCTGCGCCTTTTCTTTCAGTTCGCGGAAGTAGGTTGTTTCGGTGATTTCCGCCACTTGTTTCTCGCGTTTGACGTGGTCAATTTCGATACGCAGTTGTCGTATCTCGGCGCGCAGGTTTTGTTCTTGAATGTATCCTTCCAGCGCGGCGGCGGCGAGCGCCGAGAACGATTCCATGAGCTGTTGGAGGTTGCCGTCAAAAGAGACGAGTTGTTTCTTTTGACCGTCTAAAGCGTTCGATAGTTGCAAAACGCCTTGCACTTCGCCCGTATTGCTTTTGAGCGGAATGGTCAAAAGGGAAATGGTTGCGTAGTTGTGCTGTTCGTCGAAGTCTCTTGTGGATGAAAAATCGAATTGCCTGTTGACGTATGCATCTTCGATGTTGACGGTTTTGCCCGTCAGGGCAACATAGGCGGGCAGGCTGCGATTGTTGGGCTTGCCTTCCTCGCTGTATAAATTCAAAGGCGGAAGGGTAATCTCCGTTCCGCTGGCGCCGCCCATGGCGATGTTAAGCGAATCGTTGCGGACTACGGCGAATTCGAGCGTATTGTCTTTTCGCAAATAGAGCGCGCCGCCGTCGGCGCGGCAAAACGATTTTGCTTCCAGCAGCATATCTTCGAGCAGTTGTTGGAAATTTTTCTCGTATGTTAATTTAATGCCGATGGGGATGACGATTTCGAGCAGGTTGTCGGCGCGGCGTTTTTCAATCCCCACGCGGATCAACACGTCGCGGAGTTGACCCGTGATGTAGAGTCCGATCAACGTAACGCCGCCGACGCCGAACGCGAGCGGTACAACATAGCCGCCGATTTTTTGGATGGCGAGAAAATTGTAAATCACTGTATAGCCAATGCCCGCGCCCAACCCGCTGAGCAGGGTGATCGTCCGACGCGCGCGGTGTTTGAAATAGAATTGGGTAACTACCACGCCGACGATTCCAGAAGCGGTGGCTAAAACCAACGTGGAAGAAAGCACGTCCAGCCCGCGCGTTTGGAGCTCTTGAACATTATGAATCGGATATTCAAAGGCTTTGGCGGCGGCATAACCGAGGCCGCTGGCGAAACCGTAGACCGCGCCGTCTACAAGATTATCGAACTTCTCCCAGTGGACAATGGCAAGAACGCCAAGAGACGCGAGGATTTGCTGGATAATAGGGATGACGAGAATCAACATCACCGCGAGGTTAAGTTTTGCGCCAACCGCTCTTTGAACAAGAAGGTAGGACAACCCGTATCCGACCGCGCCCCAAATCAAACTGATTAACACCCAACGCAAATTGCGAAGGGCGTACAAGCCAAAGGTATACATACCGATCAATAAAACGATAGAGAAGCCGACGCTGACGAGTGTTCCCATAGATTTACGCCTTAAGTAAGAAGATGCGACGGATTATACCGTAGACGCCGATTGCAAATTTCTCTGGTAAAATACCCCCCTGTGATTTCAGTTCGCAACCTCTTGCCTGTCTGAAACGCAAAACATACTAAAGGAGTAAGTTAACTATGGTTCGTATTCGTTTACGTCGTATTGGTCTTAAGGGCCAACCCACGTACCGCATTGTGGCTGCCGATAAGGAAGCCCCTCGCGATGGTCGCTTTTTGGAAATCTTGGGCGTGTACAATCCGCGCACCAACCCCGCCACAATTCAAATGAAGGAAGACCGCGTCTTCCATTGGATGAAGAACGGCGCGCTGCCCACCGAATCTGTGGCGCAAATCTTCAAGACCGCCGGCACGCAAGATCGCTTTGACCGCTTCAAGAAAGGCGAAGCCCTCGAAACCCTTGTGGCAGAAGCCGCCGAAGCCGAAGCCAAACGCGCCGCGCCCGTCAAGACCCGCAGAGATTAATTATCAACCTACGCATTACGGATTACGAAATACGCAATCCGTAATGCGTAATGCGTAAGGAAGCAAGATGAAAGAGTTGATTGAGTACATCGCCAAGTCGCTTGTGGAGCGCCCCGAAAAAGTGCAGGTAAGCGAAAGCGGAAGCGGCTCGCGCGTCCGCATCGAGCTCAGCGTAGCCAAAGACGATATGGGGCGCGTCATTGGCAAGGGCGGCAAAGTTGCGAACTCCATCCGCGCCTTGCTCAAAATCGCAGCCGAACGCGCAGGCAAGCAAGTAACGCTCGACGTGATGGAACCCTAATGTCCAACGAACAGCAAAACACAGGCTCGCCAGTTGGCGAGCCTGTTTATTTAGTAATCGGATTTCTCCGCCGTCCGCATGGATTGCGCGGCGAAATCATCATGGATATTCATACCGACTTCCCCGAAAGAATCAAATCGGGGCGCAAGGTTTTGATTGGCGAAAAGCATCAACCGCATACATTCGACACCGTCCGCGAACATGCAAATGGATTGCTCGTCAGTTTTCGCGGCGTAGATACGCCCGAAGACGCGGGCAAGTTCCGCAATCAATGGGTGTATGTGAAGGCGGCTGAAACCCCGCCGCTGCCCGAAGGTCAATACTACAAATATCAACTCGTTGGGTTGGATGTAGTGGACGACAACGGCAATGCGCTCGGCAAACTCGCCGAGATTTTAGAAACCGGCGCGAACGACGTTTATGTGGTAAAAAACGAAGAAGGCAAAGAAATTCTTCTCCCCGCAATTCCGCCCGTTATTCTGAATATAGATATGAATCAGCGCGTGATGAAAGTACATTTATTGGAAGGGCTGTAACACAGGCTTTAACCTGTGTTACAAAATATGGACGAGAAAAAATATTGGGTCGGCTTCAATCTCATCAAAGGAATCGGCGCGGTGCGTATGCAGGGACTCGTGGCATACTTCGGCGATTTGGAATCCGCGTGGGGGGCTGACCCAATTCAATTAGCAGAATCAGGTTTGGGGGCAAAGGTAATAGAACGCGTCATCGCGGCGCGTAAGAACGCGGACTTAGATCAAATCTGGGAGAAAATCGAATCCCAGGGAATCAAAATCCTCACATGGCAAGACGAAGCGTATCCCACCCGTTTAAAAGAGATTGACCAACCGCCGCCCGTGATGTATATTCGCGGCGAATATTTGCCCGATGACTTGTTCGCGGTCGCCATCGTCGGCACGCGCCAAGCGACGCCGTATGGTCGGCAGGTGACGGAAGAACTCGCGGCGTTTCTCGCCTCAAACGGAATCACCGTCGTCAGCGGACTCGCGCGCGGCGTGGACGCCATCGCGCATCACGCCGCGCTGAACGCGGGCGGGCGAACCATCGCGGTGATGGGGACAGGCGTGGATAAAATCTATCCGCCTGAACATCAAAAACTTGCGGAGAAAATCATCGAACGCGGCGCGCTCGTCAGCGATTATGCGCCCGGCACGCCGCCTGACGCGTCCAATTTTCCGCCGCGCAATCGAATCATTTCCGGTTTATCGCTCGCGATTGTCGTTGTCGAAGCGGGCGAGACGAGCGGCGCGCTCATCACAGCCGAGTTTGCAGCCGAACAGGGGCGCGAGATTTTTGCGGTGCCGGGCAGCATCCTTGCGCCACAAAGCAAAGGCACGAACAAATTGATCCAAAATGGCGCGCTGCCGTTGTTGAGCGTGAACGATCTCATGCAGGCGCTGGATTTCAACCGCGTCGGCGAACACAAAACGGCGCGGAAGATTTTGCCCGCCGACGAGACCGAAGCGAGATTGTTGACCGTGCTGGGCAGCGAACCCAAGCATGTGGACGAAATCCGCGATCAAGCCGATTTGCCCATTGAGAAGGTTTCTGCTACACTCGCGCTGATGGAACTGAAAGGCATGGTACGCCAACTCGGCGGCATGAACTATGTCGCGGCGCGCGAAGCGCAAGGCGACTATAAAATTTAAGGAGAGTCGTTACGGATTACGGATTACGGATTGCGTAAAACGTGATTCGTAACGCGTAAAAAAATGGAACATACTTATGCAGTCATCATGGCAGGCGGAGGCGGCACGCGCCTTTGGCCCGTCTCACGCAAAGAAAGCCCCAAACAACTACTCCCCTTGCTGGGACAAGATACTTTATTTCAAAGCACGGTAGCGCGATTGGAAAATCTATTTCCGCCCGAGCGAATCCTCGTAGTCACTGTGGAGGAGCAGGCGCGCGAAATGCGCTTGCAGGCGCCGCAAATCCCCGCGGAAAATTACGTCATCGAGCCTGCGCCGCGCGGCACCGCGTCTGTGGTTGGGCTGGCGGCGGCAGTCCTTCATAAACGGGACGCGGACGCGAAGATGGCGATCCTCCCATCAGATCATTTCATCCGCAACCGCGACCTCTTTCACTATCTGCTCAAAGCCGCGTTTGAAGTCGCCAATAACGGATATTTGGTCACATTGGGAGTCACGCCCACTTCCCCTTCCACCGCGTATGGATATATTCAGCAGGGCGAACCTTTGAGCGGCGGATATAAATATCCCACCTATAAAGTAAAAAGTTTCAAAGAGAAACCCGATGAAGAATCTGCGCGACAAATGCTCCGCGCGGGCGACCATTCGTGGAACAGCGGTATGTTTATCTGGAATGCAAACATCATTCTAGGCGAAATCGAGAGACAAATGCCCGCGTTAAACGACGCGTTAAAGAAGATCGCCTCTGCATGGGGAACGGACGAACAGAACGCCGTGTTAAACGAAAACTGGCGCGACCTGAAAGTCGAAACAGTGGACTATGGTATTATGGAAAACGCCGAGCGCGTGGCGGTGCTTCCCGCGGGCGGCTTGGGTTGGAGCGACGTCGGCATGTGGTCTTCCATGTTTGAAGTTCTATTACCCGATATGGACGGCAACATCGCCACGAACAACAGTTTGCATCTCGCGCACCAAACGCACAATACGTTGGTTTACAGCGGCAGCAGCGAACGACTTGTCGTCACCATCGGCGTGGACGATATGGTCATCGTAGATACCGGCGACGTGGTGATGATTTGCAAATCGGATCAATCGCAAAAGGTGAAAGACGTCGTCGAACATCTCAAAAAACATCGACAGGAAAAATATTTATAAACAAAGAATTTTCGTCATTGCGAGCGGAGCGAAGCAATCTCTGAGATAGCGCGAAGATTGCTTCGTCGGGAAGAGCGCCCTCCTCGCAACGACATTATTAAAAAGGAACATTAATGGAAGCTTATTGCATGAAGTGCAAGACCAAAAGAGAAGTAAAAGACCCTGTAGCGGGATTCAACGCGAAGGGGTCTCCTGTTACTACGGGAGTTTGCCCCGAATGCGGCACAAAGATGTATCGCATGGGGCGAACAGACGCGCACACAGATATGGTCGCGCCGCCAAAAGTGGCAAAGGTAGTCAAACGCGAAGGCAAACTCGTAATTGTGGAATCTCCCGCAAAGGCAAAGACCGTCGGGCGTTTTCTGGGCAAGGGGTACACGGTGCGCGCTTCAGTGGGGCATGTGCGCGACTTGCTTAAGTCGCAGCTTTCAGTGGATGTGGATAATAACTTCGAGCCGAAGTACCGCGTCCCCAACGAAAAGAAAGACGTCGTCAAAGAAATCAAAAAACTCGCGCAGACCGCCGAAGAAATCTTCCTCGCGACCGATCCCGACCGCGAAGGCGAATCTATTTCATGGCATTTGATGGAATCCGCGCAGATAGAACCCGAGCGCACAAAGCGCGTGGTATTCCACGAAATCACCGCGCCGGCGGTCGCCGAAGCGTTCGCGCATCCGCGCGAGATCAACATGGATTTGGTCAACGCGCAGCAAGCCCGCCGCGTATTGGATCGTCTTGTCGGGTATAGCATCAGCCCGATTTTGTGGGAAAAAGTGCGCGGACGACTCTCCGCGGGGCGCGTGCAATCCGTCGCGCTGAGACTTATTGTGGATCGCGAGCGCGAAATCGAAGAGTTCAAACCCGTCGAATATTGGTCTATTCACGGCGAGTTCAAGCCCGAGAAGTTGAAATCCAATTTCATCGCAAAACTTGCGCGCATTGACGATAAAGACCCCGAACTGACAAAGAAAGAAATCGTTGACCCGATTTTGATTGACATGGAAACCGCCGCGTATTCTGTGACGAAGGTCAAGCGCGGCGAACGCAGACGCAAACCGCTCGCGCCGTTTACAACGTCCACTTTGCAGCAGGAAGCCTCGCGCAAACTTGGCTTCACCGCAAAGCGCACGATGGGTTTGGCGCAGGGATTATATGAAGGCAAGGATGTTGGCGAAAGCGGCACGACGGGTTTGATTACCTACATGCGTACCGACTCGACCAACGTCTCGACCATCGCGCAAAACGAAGCGCGCGAATATGTGACCGGCAAATACGGCGCGGATTATCTGCCCGCCGAAGCGCCGATCTATAAGACAAAATCCGCGGGCGCGCAAGAAGCGCACGAAGCCGTGCGCCCCACTTCGGTGATGCGCGACCCTGAAAAGGTGAAAGAATATCTCGACCCCGCCATGTTCAAACTGTATCGCTTGATCTGGCAGCGCTTTGTCGCGTCGCAAATGGAATCGGCGGTGTTCGATACGCTGCAAGTGGAAGTGACGGGCAAAACCGACGCGCACGAGTATCTGCTCCGCGCTTCAGGTTCGGCGGTGAAGTTTGCCGGCTTTATGGTCGTTTATGAAGAAGCAAAAAACGAAGACGTGAAAACGGAAGAAGACGAAGAAAACGTAAAAATTCCCGCAGGCATTGCCGAAGGACAAAAGCAGGAATTGATTCGCTTGATTCCCGAACAGCATTTTACGCAGCCGCCGCCGCGCTTCTCAGAAGCGTCGCTGGTGCAGGCGCTCGAAGAAAACGGAATTGGTCGCCCGTCCACTTACGCGCCGACCATTTCCACCATTCAGCAGCGCGGATATGTTTTGCGCGAAGAAAAACGCCTGATTCCAACCGATACGGGTTTGCAAGTCACAGACCTAATGGCGCAATACTTCCCCGAAGTGGTGGATTACAACTTCACCGCGCACATGGAAGAAGACCTTGATAAAATCGCAGACGGCGAAATGATCTGGACGGACGCAATCCGCGAATTTTATACGCCCTTTGCAGAAGACGTGAAAAAAGCGCAAGCCGAAATGCCCGTCACAAAATCGGAGCCAGAACCGATTGGGCGCGCATGTCCGCAATGCGGCAAAGACCTCGTCATCCGTTACGGGCGTTTTGGAAAATTCATTTCATGCAGCGGCTTTCCCGATTGCCGCTACACCGAGCCCTGGTTATTGAAAATCGGCGTCATCTGCCCCACAGACGGCGGCGAATTGGTGGAACGCAAAACCCGCAAGGGACGCACATTCTTCGGCTGCGTCAACTATCCCAACTGCGATTTCACTTCATGGAAAAAGCCGCTGGCGAGTCCCTGCCCCAAATGCAAAGGCATGTTGGTCGTCGCCAACAAACGCGAAGCGCAATGCCTCAACTGTTCGGAATCATTCCTGTTGGAAGAGATCGCGCCCGAAACAGTAGAATAAAAAAACTCCCTCACCCTAGCCCTCTCCAAAAGGGAGAGGGGAATCTGACTCCCTTCCCCCAGAGGGGGAAGGGTTGGGGATGAGGGAAAATATAAGGAAAATAAAATGCACTATACGCCACACTTCTATCTCGATCCCGGCACGGGAAGTTTTATTATTCAAATCGCAATCGCTGCATTATTGGGTTTGGGCGTTGCGCTCCGCGCTTCGTGGGGCAGTATCAAAAAATTATTTGGAATCAAACCAAAAGAAGAGGATGACGATTCGGACAATGCCTCAAACTGAAAAACTCCCCGCGTCTTTCCGCGACCCAAGCGGATTCCTATTTTCTCGAAGCGGAATCTTATACCGACAAATCAACCGCGCATATTCGATGGATTATGCGCGGTTGATGGATTCTGGCTTATACGCGAAGTTGACCAAACTCGGGCTGCTGATTCCGCACGCGGAGAGCGACCAAGCCCCAGCCGAGTCCGCGTCTGCGTTCAAGGTCATCCAGCCCGAGCGCGTCCCCTTCATCTCGTATCCGTATGAGTGGTCGTTCAGCCAGTTGAAAGACGCGGCACTGGCGACGCTTTCCATTCAGAAGCACGCGCTGAAGTTGGGGATGTCGCTCAAAGACGCGAGCGCGTATAACATCCAATTCGCGCGCGGAAAAGCGACGTTGATTGACACGCTGTCTTTTGAAATCTACAAAGAAGGCGAGCCGTGGATTGCGTACAAGCAATTCTGCCAGCACTTCCTTGCGCCCCTGGCGTTGATGAGTTTCCGCGACGCGCGTTTGAATCAATTGCTGCGCGTGTATATTGACGGCGTTCCGCTCGACCTTGCCGGCGCATTATTGCCCGCGAAAACAAAATTCAATTTTGGGCTGCTGACGCATATTCACATCCACGCGGGCGCGCAAAAAAAATATTCGGATAACATCGTCGCGCCGCGCAAAGGCGCGATGAGCAAACAAGCGTTGACGGGTTTAATCGAAAGCCTTGAAGCGACCATCAAAAAGTTGACGTGGAAACCCGCCGGCACTGAATGGGGCGATTATTACAAAAACACAAACTACGCAGATTCTGCGTTTGAACATAAAAAGCAGCTGGTCAAAGAATGGACGGCTGAGAAAAATCCCAATCTCGTTTGGGATTTGGGCGGCAATACGGGCGTGTTCAGCCGCGAAGCCGCGTCGTCGGGAGCGTTCACGGTTTCATTTGATATTGACCCCGCCGCGGTGGAACAAAATTATAGAATCGTCAAAAAACAAAAAGAACAAAATATTTTGCCCTTGGTTTTGGATTTGACCAATCCGAGCCCTGCAATCGGGTGGGATAACGCCGAGCGCGATTCGTTTGGCGCGCGCGGTCCCGCCGATATGGCGCTGGCGCTGGCGGTGATTCATCACCTGGCGATCTCGAATAATGTGCCGCTGACTCAACTCGCGGAATTTTTCGCGGCGCGCTGCAAGTGGCTGGTGATCGAATTCGTGCCGAAGTCCGATTCGCAAGTCAAGAGACTGCTCGCCTCGCGCGAAGATATTTTCCCAAATTACGTCCGCGAGGGATTTGAATCCGCGTTTTCTGAACGATTCGACATCCGCAAGGCGGAAAGCGTGCGCGACTCTGAACGGACGTTGTATTTGATGGAAAGAAAATATTGAGAGCAAAATATGATCTCGCTCTATGCTTGTTCGGGTTATAATCAGTCTTAACAAATGTCACACACAAGGAGCGCGGTATGCAATTCGTTGTCGCTATTATAAAAAAATTACCCTGGGTTCAAATCGGTTTGCTTGTCGGCGGATTGGCTTTTGGGTTGGTATGGGGGTATGTGATCGACCCCGTTGACTTTGTAGACGCGACCCCTTATTATCTGCGCGCAGATTTACAGGAAGATTATCTGCGCATGACGATTGATTCTTACAGCCTCAATCCCGACCCGAATATAGCTATACAGCGTTGGCAGAATCTTGGCGCGAATGCGCAGCAAGTTTATGACAGAGTTTTAAGTGATCCGCGCGGAAATCGGGCTGCCATCAAATCGTATGGCGAGTTGATCACGCAAGTCATCGCGGCGGGCGGCGGTCAGCCTGTAGAAACAACAAATAGTTCGCCGCTAAAAACAATTGTATTAGGCATTATCGCCATCGCGTTGCTGGCGCTCATGGGATGGGGCGCATGGTACACCTACCGTCTGCTTGGCAAACGCGGAAGCGGTCAAGTCACGCCCACCATGCAAGCCTCAGAGATGAGCCGCAAAGCCGAAAAGACAAATTTTGAACAGTTGGGACTCGCGCCGCCCATTACTCAAACGATGACGACCTTCGTGCTTGGCGACGACCTGTACGACGAATCGTTCAGCATTGATACGCAGGCGGGCGAATTCATGGGCGAATACGGCGTAGGCGTTTCGGAAGCCATCGGCGTGGGCGACCCGAAGAAAGTCACCGCGCTTGAAATTTGGTTGTTCGACAAGAATGATATTAAAACCGCGACAAAGGTATTAATGTCGCAGCACGCCTTCGGCGATCCATCCATCCGCGCGCGGCTCGAACCAAAAGGCGAGCTCGTACAGGTGGAACCGCAAGCCCAAATATTGCTTGAAACCGCCACCCTGCAATTACTCGCCACCGTCGTTGACCTTGAATATGGAAGCGGTCCCCTGCCGACCAATAGCTACTTTGAACGCATCACGCTGGAGCTTGCAATCTGGCCCCGTCAAGGCGAACAGGCGCAAGGATAGAATAAAAAAAATAGCCGCTTCTGAAGCGGCTGTTTTTTTTATTCTATTTTCAATATCTTGAGTTTGATCCTTCCGCCCGGCGTTTCGGCTTCGGCAAAGTCGCCTATGCGTTTA
>JAQTWR010000411.1:0-646 GCA_028689195.1 Anaerolineales bacterium
GCGCATGGCAAGCACGCCCGCCAATGCAACCTTCTGCTTTTCGCCGCCCGATAAATTAAATGTTTCTCTATTTCGTAAATGGGTAATTTTCAAAAACTCAAGCGCTTCGTCCACGCGCTTGAAAATTTCTTCGCGCGCCATGCCGAGATTTTCCAACCCGAACGCGGCTTCGTTCAACACCTTGGTACCGAGAATTTGACGCTCGGGGTCTTGCAGCACGGTGCCAATCTTTTGCGAGATTTGCGAGAGTTTCCAGTTTTTAATATTTTCGCCAAAGACCAGAATCTCTCCGCTCACCTCGCCTTTATACGAGCGCGGAATCAATCCATTAATACAGCGGATGAGCGTCGTCTTGCCGCATCCGCTTGCGCCTGCGATTAAAAGAACTTCGCCGCGTTTAGATTCAAATGAGATGTTGCGAATCGCCGTATCCTGACGGTCACGGTAGCGAAAAGATAAATTGTCAATAACAAGAGGGTTTGGAGTCATCAAGGTTTATTATGCCATGCAGTCAGGCGCTGTCAAGGTGAAATAAAAAACTTCCGAAACCATCAAGGCTTCGGAAGTTTACAAACAAAATTTTTACTTGGCAAAAATCAAGTACCAAGCATGTAACATGCCCGGTATGCCGCCTAAAATAGTCAAT
>JAQTWR010000411.1:656-2607 GCA_028689195.1 Anaerolineales bacterium
TACCACGTTCAGCCAGAACGTGCCATCAATTTTGCCATTCTTCATATACACGGCAAGCGGCGGGATGAAAAGCGAGACGATGAACTGCAAAATCTTGTTATCCATTTAACAATCTCCTTTGGGTTTGAATTGGACTTACTATGTCAATTATACAACAAATCATGTTGCACTTTGTTTGCGTAATTAACCCAAGTTGCCGCCATGTTTTCTAGGCAAGAAAACTTCAGACCCCATGCCACAGATTTCACCGATTTGCACAGATTTTTTTTTCAAATTAGTGAAAATCCGTGTGATCCGTGGCAAAAAAACTAAAAAACTGGTAAAGGTGGCAACTTGCGTTAATTAACATGAATAATAGGCCTTGATAAATGAGCCAAACATCATCACGCGAATGTAACCTTAATCATCTTGACTTTTCCCCATCATCGTCGTAGAATCTCATTAATCGGATTAATCGTATTTATGTTAAGAGACCGCGTTTCCCCCAACATTTCTGAGTTCTTCCGCTACCTTGCCGCGCATCCAGAGGCGGAGAGCGGACTTTCTTCATTAAACGAAATCAGCCGCGAGATCGGCGTGAGCGTGGCTTCTTTGCGCGAGCAATTGGAAGTCGCGCGCGCGCTGGGGTTGGTTGAAGTCCGTCCGCGCACAGGAACGCGAAGATTAGCGTACTCATTCACGCCCGCCATTCGTCAAAGCCTCGGGTACGCGCTTGCGTTGGACAACGATCATTTCCATAAGTTTTCAGATATGCGGAATCATATCGAATCGGCGTACTGGTATGAGGCGGTTGAAAAATTGACGCTCGAAGATAAAACCGAATTACAGGCTTTGCTCGCGCGGGCGTTGGAAAAAATTCGCGGTACGCCTGTACAAGTTCCGCATGAAGAACATCGCAATTTACATTTGTTGATTTACAGTCGTCTCGATAATCCCTTTGTAACGGGAATTTTAGAATCGTATTGGGAAGCCTACGAAGCCGTCGGGTTAAACGTCTTCGCAGGCGGATATGAATATTTGCAGGAGGTATGGCGCTACCACGAGCAGATGATCGAATCAATATGCAACAATCAATTCGAGGCAGGTTACGAAGCGTTGGTCAAACATACAGACCTTTTGTTTCATCGTCCATAATATACGTCGTTGACGAAAATTTACGAGGAGTTCCATGAATAAAATAGTGAATGATTTTTCGATTACCGTTGGCACAAAGAACGGCTCAGGCAGTTCCACCGCCAACAACACCATCCTGCGCGCTGTGTTCAAGATGGGTATTCCCGTTTCTGGCAAGAATCTTTTTCCCTCCAACATTCAGGGCTTGCCGACGTGGTATACCATCCGCGTGAATAAGGATGGCTTCATTGCCCGCCGGGAGGAACATGATATTGTCATCGCGCTGAATCCCGATTCTTTTGCGCGCGATCTCGCGTCTGTTGCGGCGGGCGGCGCGTTCTTTTACGCGGACGATATTAAGCAGCCGATTACCCGCACGGATGTTGCGATATATCCCATGCCGATTAAAGCCATTGTAAAAGCGGATGCGAACATCCCCAACGATTACCGCGACCTGGTCGGCAACATGGTGTATGTGGGCGTGCTGGCGCAGATGCTCGACATGGATATGGATAAAATCCTCGCCGCGCTCACCTTCCACTTCAAGGGCAAGCAGAAGCCGATTGACATGAACTTCAACGCGCTCAAGGCTGGCGCAGAGTGGGCAAAGGCGAACCTCGAAAAGAAAGACCCCTTCTATCTCGAGCCGATGAATAAAACCGACGGCATGATTATGGCGGATGGAAACACCGCCGCCGCGCTCGGCACCATCTTCGGCGGCGTGCAATTCGTGGGATGGTATCCCATCACGCCCGCGACCTCTGTCGCCGAAGGGTTGAACGAATACCTGCCCAAACTTCGCAAACGCGAAGACGGCAAACATACTTACGCCGTTGTC
>JAQTWR010000067.1 GCA_028689195.1 Anaerolineales bacterium
ATTTGACTCCGTCGCGTTCACGCAAACATGATACGCGCGGCAAAACAATTATGACATAAAAATAGAATTTACGCGGAATGATTTTTTTGACGCCGCGCCGCCGTTATTCGTCTCCAAACGAAACGCCCACATTGCGCGCGGTAACAACCGCGTCGTCGGTGAGTTTGACTCGTTTTGGAACGGCAAGCGCTTCTGCGAGCGGGATGTCGGTAATCGTTCCGCCTTGCAGCGCCACCATGCGGTCGTATCCGCCGCGCGCGGCAAGACGAACTGCGGCTGCGCCATATCGCGTGGCGAGCGAGCGGTCAAACGACGTGGGAGTCCCGCCACGCTGCAAATGTCCCAGAACGGTTACGCGCGATTCAAATCCCTGCTTCTCGATATATTCCGCCACCGCCTGACCGATTCCGCCGAGACGCGGCACAAAGACCTCGTCGCCCTGACGGGCAAAGAGCTGCGCGCCGCCTTCGGGTTTTGCGCCCTCAGATACGGCAAGGATGCTGAACTTGCCGCCCTCGTTATCGCGTTGGTGAATCTTTGCCATGACGCTCTCGAACTTAAACGGAATTTCGGGAATCAAGATCACATCCGCGCCGCCAGAGATTCCCGCCTGCAGCGCGATGAAACCCGCGTCGCGTCCCATCAATTCCAGCACCATAACGCGGTGATGCGATTCGGCGGTGGTGTGCAGCCGATCCAGCGCGTCGGTGGCGATGTTGAGCGCGGTATCGAAACCGAAGGTAATTTCTGTGCCGCCAATATCGTTGTCAATCGTTTTGGGGACGCCGATGACGCGCGCGCCTTTTTGCGCGAGTTCGTGCGCGATGCGTAACGTGCCGTCGCCGCCGATGACGAGCAGCGCGTCCAACTCCAGATTTCGAATCGCTTTTACGATTTCGTCCGAAACGTCAATGACACTTTCTTTGCCGTCGCGGATAATTTTGCGCGCATACGGGTTGCCGCGATTCGCCGCGCCGAGAATCGTACCGCCGCGCGGCAAAATTCCGCGCACGTCCGCCAAACCCAGCGGGATGATTCCATCTTCATCAAGAAAACCGTCGTAGCCGTTTTTGATTCCCAATACCTGACAACCATAGACATTAATGGCGGTTTTGACCGCCGCGCGAATGACCGCGTTCAGCCCGGGCGCGTCGCCGCCGCCGGTGAGAATTCCGATTTTCTTCATGGAGATTTCTCCTTCTTCGATACTTACCCGATGACGCGCGCGCCGCCGCCCGCCCCCGCGACCAGCACGTTAATCACGCCTGGCAATTCGCGCAATTTTTCTTCCACTTCTTTTGCGTAATCGCTCGGGCAAATCACATGCACGTTTGCGCCCGCATCCACCGTATAGGCGACGGGAAGCCCCCTGCCGCGCCATTCGCGGACGGCGTGGAAAATTCCAACCGTTGCGTTTTGCCAATACATCAGCGGCGGGTTGGATGTCATCATTACGGCGTGCATCATATCCGAATCCAGTTCGATGATATTTGCAAACGATTCAAAGTCTTTGTCGAGGATGGCGCGGCGGCAAATTTCCAGCCTGCGCAGAGTATCTTCTACGCGCGCGTTTTGCAGCGGACTGGTGGAAGCGATGGCGTGTCCCTCGGTGGAGCCTGTCTTTTTGTGCGCGGAACTGACGACCGCGATGCAATCCATCAACGCCCAATGATCTGCCTGCGCGATGGAAAACGCGTAAGAGTCTTCCTCGTCCTTTCCCATTTGCCATTCGACAAACCCCGCAGGAATGGAGCGCGCGGCAGACCCCGACCCGCGACGCGCGAGGCGCGAGAGTTCCGCTTCGCTCAAATTTAATCCCGCCGCCGCGCTCGCCGCTAACGCCAGCGCCCCAAACGCCGCCGCCGATGAAGCAATGCCCGCGCCTGCGGGGAAATTATTCTCGCTTTTCACTTCGGCTTTTTCCTGAATATTCGCCATGCCGCGCACAAGATCGAGGATGGACGAAACGCGATCCAAGCCTTTGCCCGTCACGGCATAATCGTTAATGAGAAGCGAATCGGATTTGGAAGAATTAAACGCAACGGTCGTCCGCGCAAACAGCCCGTCGAGATTCATGGAAATGGAGCCGTTGACGGGGAGGCGCAGGGCGTTATCCCGATTCCCCCAATATTTGATGAATGCGATGTTGGCGCAAGCGACGCTGGTTGAAGTTGAATGAGTCATTTTGATAAGAACCTTTTTGAAATTGTAATCACTCGCCCAAAAGATCGCGGGGCGCATCCACTTCCACCCGGTTGCGTCCGTTTTCTTTGGCGATATGCAATAATTGACCTGCGCGTTCGATCACGCCGCTCAATCTGGCGCGATGAACTTTGACAAACTCTTCGGTGTTTCCGGGTTCGGGAAACAACGTAGCCACGCCGATACTTACGGTGACGCTGATGTTTTCCTCGCCGGGCAGGGAAAGCCCCGCCGCCGCTTTTCTTAAACGTTCTGCGGTTGAGCCCGCCTCCGCCAAACCGATTTCAGGCAGCAGCGTCACGAATTCTTCGCCTCCATAACGGCTGACAAGGTCCACGTCGCGCACGCCAATGCGTAAAATATCGGCAATCGCTTTTAGTACGAGGTCGCCCACGGCGTAACCGTATCGGTCGTTGAATCTTTTGAAGTGGTCTATATCCACGAACAACACGGAAAGCGGGCGCTTGAAACGCTGGACGCGATTCGTCTCGCGCAAGCCGAATTCATATAATCCGCGGCGGTTATATAAATTAGTCAACGGGTCCAAAAGAGCCATGCGCTGCGTCTCTTCGTACAAATGCGCGTTCTGGAAGGCGATGCTCGCCTGCAAGGTGAAAGCCTGCAAACGCCGAATATGTTCCTCGGCGAAATAATTCTCTGTAGAACTGTTGAGGTTCAATAAGCCAACCGCTTCATTGTTCATGAGAATGGGCGTCGAAAGACAGGATAAAATCCAATGGGATTCAAACATTGCGACCCAATCCGGTTCATGGCGCGTATTTGGAATAATTATAGGTTCGCGCGATTCGATGACCCGCCTGCAAACGGGGAAATTGCCAATTTGGATTTCGCGCCCCACAAAGCGATTATCCCGCACAGATTCGTAATCATCAGCGCAGAGATGACGCACCACGCGCAGGGCGTCGCCTTCTTTCAACATGATGTTGATGGAAACATGCGGCACAACCTTGCCGACGTTTTCGACCATCCTATCGAGCACGTCGTCGAGTTTCAACGTACTCGACAGGGCTATGCCCATGTCGCGCAGCGCTTCTGAAAAGATGCGTTGATTTCGCTCCCTCTCCTCGCTTTGACGCAGGGTCTCTTCCGCTTTTTTGCGGTCGTTGATGTTAACGGAATACTCCACCATATATTCCATTTCGCCTTGCTCGTTGTAGAGCGGACAGCCATGCACTTCGGCATAATAGGAAGTCCCGTCTGTCTTGTAATGGACATGCTCCACCACTTTGGCGCTGCGGCTTTCAAGAACATGCTTCATCGGGCAGGGATGCTCGCGTCCTTCGCAGGGAGATTGAAGGCGGTGCGTCAACTCATAACATGTGCGGGCTTGCGCCACGCCCAAATTGCGCGCCGCTTTGTTCGCAAACGCAATGGAGTAGTCCGCTACACGGACGACATAAAAAGGCTCATCCAATGCGTCAAAAGTCTTCTGGTAAAAATCAAACGCCGCCGTATGCGAGGGCATATAACGCCTCCTGTTTTTTTATTATAGCGTGTTAGGCGGTCAAATACTATCCAAAACGGATGCGATAGGTGATAATTAAGGCGGTTCGCAAAGTTATATTCGGCTTGCGCTGCGATAAAATTAGTCAGGTCTAACGTAAGGAGCGATGATGACAATTTCTTCAAAACCAACAACCGCCTGGGCTGAAGTGGATGAGAATGGGCGGCTCATTCTGCCGCCCGACGTAATCTCGCGCTTCGGCTTGCAGCCCGGCGCAAAAGTCCGTTTGGATGAAGGCGGAAATTTCGTGCGGATGCACCGCCCCGTAACGCACCTCGCCAAAGTTTATATCGAGCCGACCGTCGCGTGCAACCTCGACTGCATCACCTGTTTCCGCAACGCGTGGGAGCAGCCCATCGGGCGCATGACCGAGGAAACTTTCGAGAAAATTCTGGACGGCTTGAAAAAGATGAACCCGATTCCCAGCGTCTATTTCGGCGGGATCGGCGAACCGCTTTTTCACGTCAAAACCATCGAGTGGATTCGACGCGTTAAAGAACTCGGCGTCAAAACGGAACTCATCACCAACGGGACGATTCTCACCGAGAAGAAATCCCGCGAACTGATAGACGCGGGACTCGACGTGTTGTGGGTTTCGCTCGACCGCGCGACTCCCGAATCCTACGGCGACGTGCGTCTGGGCGCGGAACTTCCGAACGTCATAGCGAATCTTCAGCGGTTGATTAAAATGCGCGCGCCGGGGCATTATCCAAAACCCGATATTGGCGTGGCTTTTGTCGCGATGAAGCGCAACATCACCGACCTGCCAAACGTCATCAAAATCGGCAAATCTTTGCGCGCAAGATATTTTTCGGTCAGCAACTTGCAGCCCGCGACCATCGAAATGCAAGACGACCGTCTTTATAACCGCACCGTGCGCGACATTGCCTACCTGCAAGCGCCGCACCTCCCGCAATTGAGCCTCCCTAAAATGGACTTTGACGAAAATACCCGCGACGTTTTATTCGACGTTTTCAACAGCGGACTGAACATCAGCTACGCGGGCAACAATTGGGGCGGCGCGAACGACGTGTGCAACTTCGTCGAGAACGGAACCATGTCCATCGCGTGGACGGGAGACGTCAGCCCGTGCTGGCCCCTGATGCACACGCACATGAGCTACCTGCACAATAAGCCGCGTCTTTCTCAAAAACATATCATCGGCAACGTCAATCAAAGATCGCTTTCCGAACTCTGGCTCGACCCCGAATATATTGCCTACCGCGAGCGTTTGCATAACTTCGCCTTCGCGCCCTGCACCTTCTGCGGCGGCTGCGACCTTTCCGAAACGAACGAGGAAGATTGCCTCGGCAACACCGTCGCGCCCGTTTGCGGCGGATGCCTGTGGGCGCAAGGCGTGATTCAATGCCCGTAATTTGCCTGTTGTGGTGATCGCTGATTTTCACTATAATCAAATCAGCGTAAACAAATATCAACGCTGATTATCAATTTCATAATGGAGGCTGCTATGCAAGGACAGATGATGGATTACCAACTGACAATCACGTCATTGTTGGAACGCGCCCGAAGGCTTTTTCCTAAAAAGGAAATCGTCACCAAAGCGGGACCCTCGTTGGAACGTTTTACCTACGCAGAAATGGTCGAACGCGTGGGGCGATTGGCAAACGCCCTCGAAAAACTTGGCGTACGCCGCGGCGACCGCGTAGCGACATTCGCGTGGAATAACGCGCGACACCTTGAAATCTATTTTGCCGCGCCGTGCATGGGCGCGGTTTTGCATCCCATCAATTTGCGTTTGCCCGGCGATCAAATTGCCTACATCGTCAACCATGCGGAAGACAAAGTCCTATTTGTCGATCCCAGCCTTTTGCCCGCCATCGAAAAGCTCGCGCCGTATTTGAAGAAGGTGGAGCATTTCATCATAATGGGCGACAAAGTCCCTGAAGGCACAACGATCAGCCCGGTCCACGCATACGAAGATTTATTAAAAGATTCCAGCGCGGATTATCCCTGGCCCCATTTGGGCGAAAACGAAGCCGCGGCAATGTGCTACACCTCAGGCACTACGGGCAACCCAAAGGGCGTGGTGTACTCGCATCGCTCCATTTACCTTCACAGCCTTGGCTTGAGCATGGCGGATTCCTTCGGGCTTTCAGAACGCGATATTTTCATGCCGGTCGTGCCGATGTTTCATGTGCTGGCTTGGGGAACGCCGTTCGCTACCGTGATGTTGGGGTCGAATCTGGTTTTCCCCGGCGCGCATCTTCAACCGCGCGATCTGGCGGAACTGATTCAATCAGAGAAGGTTACATTGACCGCGGGCGTGCCAACCTTATGGATGGGCATTCTGAATTTGTTGGAAAACGAACGCTACGATTTAAGCAGCCTGCGTGGAATGATCGTCGGCGGCGCGGCGGCTCCGCAATCTATGATTGAAGCGTTTGAAAAGAAACACGGAATCACCGTCATGCACGCATGGGGAATGACCGAGATGAGTCCGCTTGGGACGGTGAGCCGCTTGAAGAGTTATCAAATGGATTTGCCCGACGACGAAAAGTTTACGCTCCGCGCCAAGCAAGGGACTTCGGTGCCGGGCGTTGAAATCCGCGCGATTGACGAATCGGGCGGCGAAATTCCGTGGGACGGCAAAGCCTTTGGCGAATTGCAGGTGCGCGGTCCGTGGATTGTCAGCAGTTACTTTAATGACGACCGTTCAGCCGAATCTTTCCATGACGGCTGGTTCCGCACAGGCGATGTGGTGACGATTGACGCCGAGGGCTTCATCCAGATTGTTGATCGTTCAAAGGACGTAATCAAGAGCGGCGGCGAGTGGATTTCAAGTCAGGATTTGGAAAACGCGATTATGGCGCATCCCAAAGTTTTGGAAGCGGCGGTGATCGCTGTGGCGCATCCAAAATGGCAGGAACGTCCGCTGGCTTGCGTGGTGCCAAAACCCGATTTCAAAGATTCTCTGACCAAAGAGGAAATTCTCGAACATCTTAAATCGCGCTTCTCTAAAATGTATTTGCCCGACGATGTGGTATTCATCGAATCTGTGCCAAAGACCAGCGTAGGCAAATTCGACAAGAAAGTTTTGCGCGTTCAGTTCAAAGATTTCAAACTGCCCGAATAACCTGCTTTTCTGCAGCGCGACATAAATGTCGCGCTGCAAATTCTTGTCAAAGACGCTGCTAAGGAACAAGGAATTTCAAAACCGTTTTTGCCACGGATTTCACTAATTTGCGCGAATTTTTAAATTTATCCGTGATAATCCGCGTAATTCGTGGCTGAATTTTTTGTTCCTTTCGCTTTGAACCGCGTTTTTTGCGCGGTGGTTTTACTCAGAATGACGCGTTAAAAAATATTAAATTTTGCAATGACGTTTTTTCGGAGAAGCGTTAATGGAAGAGACGCTTATGAAAGTTAATTTCTACGCCACGCTGCGCCCCATTGTCGGCAAAAAAACGGTGGAATTAACCCTGCCCGCGAATACAACCGCCATTCAATTGGTGCGGATGTTCGTCAAAGATTACCCCGCCATGCGCCGCGAATTGCTGGACGCAAACGAAAACTTCCTGCCGCACATGAAGTTCTTCATCAACGGGCGGCAGGCGGAGTATCTGCCCGAACAAATGAACACCATCCTTCAAGCGGACGACAAGGTGGATATTTTCCCTCCGGTGGGCGGCGGGTAATGCAAACCATCATCCACGAAATGCGCGGCATTCCCTTTTTTCTGCTCAAAGAATATTTGCAGGAAATGGGCGGAAGCGAAATAGAAGAAAACCTCATTCAAGGAGAAGGTTGGCGCGCGCGCCTCGAGCGCATGGAACCTTTCCGCCTTTATTCGCTTTCCGTGGGTCAAACCCGCCTGACGGTGGAGATGGAAGACCATGTCGCGGAAGATTTTATCGAACGCTTCAAGAAGAAGACGCTCAGGGCTGGCGGATAAAAAGCGGCGCGTCTGTAAATTCCGTTTGACCGTTGACCCTTTCACCCGTACAATTACCCCATGCGCGATTGGTCTTTAACTCAAGGCGACCCGCTTTACCTCACTTTGGCGGCGGACGCCCGCTTTTGCAAGCCAGATTACCTCAACGACCACATTTGGGAAGCGGAACTCGGCGCGTCAGACGCGGAGCGTTCCGCGATTGCGCTCGCCACTACCTTTGGTTTGCGCGCGCGCGCCATGCGCGTCTTGCTGACCTTCGCCGAAAATAATATCGCCATCGCCGACCCCAACGCCTTCGCGGTCAAGCCCCCTTTGCGGCGTTATTACCCGAATTTTCTCACCCTCGATTTTTCCCCCCTCGAAAACTTAAACGTAACGACCGAATTTTGGATTCCCGAATCGCACGCGGCGGCGGGACGCGTCATCTTCACCAATAAGAGCAACGCCGCGCGCCAAATCACATTGGAAGTCTGCGCCGCGCTCGCGCCTCTCGACGGGCAAGCCATCATCCCCACGCAGCAGCAATTGGTAAATATTCTAGCGGGACAAACGGGCGGAATCGCACCCGTCATTTTTATGACCGGCGGACCCAAACACGGTTCAGGCGCGCGCGCCTCGCTCATGGTGGAAATCGAATTGGGACCCGGCGCCACGCGCCATATCACCTTTGCCGAAGCCGCGCTGAACACCGTTGAAGAATCGTTTGAACTCGCGCGGCGCAGCGCAGCCCGCCCGTGGGAAGCCGAACGCGCGCGCATCGAAATGTTCGACGCTTCGCAGGTTTTAGACATCCGCACAGGCGACACAGATTGGGACGCGGCGTTAGCCTTCAGCCAAAAAGCCGCGCACGGATTATTCTTCAGCGGCGGCGAGAAACTGCCGAACCCGTCTTTTGTGAACGCGCGCCAGCCAGACCACGGATTTTCGCGCAAAGGCGACGGCGGCGATTATCCGCCCGCATGGAACGGTCAATCGCCGTTGGAGGCGTATTATATTTCCAGCATTTTGCACGGCGCGCCGCATGTGACCAAAAATCTCATCCTCAATTTTCTTTCCGCGCAAAACGAGGACGGCGAAATTGACGGCAAAGTGGGTCTCGCGGCGCAGCGCGGAAAATTATTAGCCGCGCCGCTGCTCGCCGCGCTGACATGGAAATATTATCAAAGCGCGGGGGACGAAACTTTTCTTGCGGAAGTTTACCCAAAGTTGGTTAAATTCTTCTGGTCGTGGTTTTCTCCCGCGCACGACCGCAACCGCGACGGGCTGCCCGAATGGAATCATATTTTGCAAACGGGTTTCGACGACAATCCCATTTTCGACGTTTGGCATCCCTGGTCGCAGGGGTTGGATATTTCGCTCGTCCATAATCCGTCGCTGGAAGCCATGCTGTACCGCGAAGCGAAATCTATTGTGAATATTGCCCAACGGCTCGGCAAAAACGAAGAAGAAACCGCGCTGATCCAATCTCAATCTGAAAAGCTGCGCGAGTCGCTTGCCGCGAGTTGGAACGCAAATAAAAGTTTTTATGCGTACCGCGACTATGAAACGGGAGCCGTCTCGACCGCCAAGACCATAGCGAAGAAAAAAGGCGACGGGAACATGCGACCCAAATTCGAGGTCGAGAATCCCGTCCGCTTGCTGATAGAAATTCAAACCAGAAATCCCGCGGCGAAGCGTCCCGAAGTGGAAATCAGCGAATATTTCTCAAAGAAAAAAGGCGTCGTCGAAACAATTTCAGGAAGTCAATTTCAATGGCGCACGGGCGGGCTGGTGGCGACCACGCAAAAAACCTACGCGCGCGTAGGGCGCGTGAGCGCGCGCGGATTGGACGAAAACGATAAAATCATCGTCAAGGTGATTGACACCACCGGCGAAGATATTACGCTCGCGCTGCCGCTTTGGGCGGGCGTCCCCGAACGCCAGCATGCAAACGCGATGATTGCGCGCAATATGATGACCGCCGATAGATTCGACCGCGCGTTTGGGCTGCCTTCGCTGCCGGAATCTCCCGATGAAGAAGCCGACCTCGTTTCGATGAGCGTTCGCCCCGCATGGAATCAACTCGTCGGCGAGGGGCTGCTTGCCTATGGATTCCGCGCCGAAGCCACGCGCCTGACCGCGCACGTGACGAACGCGGTAATACAAAACTTAAAACAAAATCGTTCCTTCTACCAGCGTTATCACGCGGAAAAAGGAACGGGAATTGGCGAACGAAATTCATTACACGGGTTCGCGCCTGTGGGGTTGTTCATGCAGGCTTTGGGCGTAACTATTCTCTCCGCGACCAAAGTCAAACTGGAAGGCAGGAATCTTTTCCCGTGGACAGTGACGATTAAATACAAGGGACTAACCGTCGTCCGTGGCGCCGAGCAAACCGCCGTTCTATTCCCGAACGGCGAAAGCGTAATTGTAAAAGACGAATCTCCGCGCGTGGTGGAAATGTAAGGGATTCGGCGAATCACCCGTTCATATACAAAACAAGGTTTCCCAATTCATTGACTTCGACGCGCAATCTTCTGAGCGGCGTATTCGACGGTCCGCGCGTGACGTAGCCTTTATCGTCATAACGCGAGCCGTGACACGGACATTCAAATCCGCTGTCTTTTTGCTCGACGGTGCAGCCGAGATGCGTGCAGATCAAACTAAACGCCGAGTATCCATCGGCATTGTGAATCAAAACGGC